>NZ_JBSGBK010000053.1:0-59804 GCF_053601215.1 Amycolatopsis sp. NPDC004772 | reverse complement strand
TTTTTTTTTGTTTGTGGCGTCCCGCGGTGCGCCCCCCCCCCCCCCCCCGCGCCCCCCCCCGGCCCGGCCGGCCGCGCCCCGGCCCCCCCCGGCGCGGGCGGCCACGACGACGTGCGCCAGCTGCTCGGTGCTCGCCCCGGAGGCGAGCAGGTCGAGCAGCCGGCGCAGGGCGTCCGAGGGTGCGGTCACGGCCGTCATGCTAGGGCGAGACGGCCGCCTTCTCCGCTTCGACGTCGTCGTGCAGCGACTCACCACGGGTTTCGCGGGCGGACAGCAGCGCGATCACCGTGATCAAGCACATCGCCGCGACGTACAGCGACACCGGCACCGTGCTGCCCCAGGCGGAGAACAGCGCGACGGCGATCAGCGGGGCGACGGCCCCGGCGGCGATCGACGACAGCTGCCCGCCGACCGACAGGCCGGTGTAGCGCACCCGCGTCGGGAACTGCTCGGCGAAGAACGCGGCCTGCGGGCCGTACATCGCGCCGTGCAGCACCAGCCCGACGGTCGCGGCCAGCACGATCACCGCCAACGACTTCGTGTCGAGCAGCGCGAAGAACGCGAAGCCCCAGAAGGCCATCCCGATCGCGCCGAACAGGTAGACCGGGCGGCGGCCGACCCGGTCCGACAGCGCACCCCACACCGGGATCGTCACGAAGTGCACCGCCGACCCGATGAGCACCGCGGTCAGGCCGACGCCCTTCGGCAGGTGCAGCCCGGTCGTGACGTACACCAGGATGAACGCGGTGATCACGTAGTAGGAGACGTTCTCGGCCATCCGCGCGCCGATCGTGATCAGCACCTGCCGCCAGCTCTTGCGGAAGACCTCGACGACCGGGACGTGCTTTTCGGCGCGCGCCTCGGCCTGCCGCTGGGCGGCGAGGAACACCGGCGATTCGGCGACGGCCAGCCGGATCCACAGGCCGATCAGCAGCAGCACGCCCGAGAGCAGGAAGGGAACCCGCCAGCCCCAGGACAGGAAGGCCGCGTCCGATTGCGTCGCGGACAGGATCGCCAGGACGGCGGTGGCCAGCAGGTTCCCGCCGGGCGCACCGCACTGCGGCCAGCTCGCCCAGAACCCGCGGCGGCGGTCGTCACCGTGCTCGGAGACGATCAGGACGGCCCCGCCCCACTCGCCGCCGAGCGCGAAGCCCTGGACGAGCCGCAGCAGCGTGAGCAGCAGGGGCGCCGCGACCCCCGCGGTGGCGTACGTCGGCAGCACGCCCATCAGGCAGGTCGAGCCGCCCATCAGCACCAGGCTGACGATCAGCAGCTTCTTGCGGCCGAGCCGGTCGCCGAAGTGGCCGAAGACCAGGCCGCCGATCGGGCGGGCGAGGAAGCCGACGGCGTAGGTCAGGAACGCCAGCAGCGTGCCGGTGAGCGGGTCCGCCGTCGGGAAGAACAGCTTGTTGAAGACGAGGGCGGCGGCCGAGGTGTAGAGGAAGAAGTCGTACCACTCGATGGTGGTGCCGATCAGGCTCGCGCCGACGATCTTGGCGATCGCCGACCGGTGGGGTTGGCTCACTGCGGGCTCCACTTCCTTGTGGTTGTGCGGGTTCCTAGGCGGCGGTCCAGCCGCCGTCGAGCGGGATGGACGCCCCGGTGAGGTGACCGGCGTGCGGCGAGCACAGCCACCCGACCAGGGAAGCGACGTCCTCGGGTTCGATGAGCTTCTTGATCGCGGCCCGCTTGAGCAGCACCTCGGCGACGACGTCCGCACGCGGGATGTCGTGCTCGGCGGCCTGGGCGTCGATCTGCCCGTCGACCAGAGGGGTGCGGACGTACCCGGGGTTCACGCAATTGCTGGTGACCCCGTGTGCGGCGCCTTCGAGAGCGGCGACTTTCGAAAGCCCTTCGAGCCCGTGCTTGGCGGCGACATAGGCGGCCTTGTAGGCCGAGGCGCGCAATCCGTGGACGCTCGACATGTTGACGATCCGGCCCCAGCCCCGGGCGTACATCCCGGGGAGCGTGTGCCGGATGAGCCGGAAGGGAGCGGTGACCATCAGGGCCTGGATCCGCTCGAAGACCTCCGGCGGGAAGTCTTCGAGCGGCGCGACGTGCTGGATCCCGGCGTTGTTGACCAGGACGTCGACTTCGGCGGGGAGCGCGTCGATCGCCGCGGGATCGGTGAGGTCGGCGACGTGCGCCCAGCCGCCGACCTCGGCCGCCGCCGCCTCGGTGCCCCGCTCGTCGATGTCGACGACGTGCACCTTGGCCCCCGCCGCGGCGAGGGCGCGGACGCAGGCGAGGCCGATACCGCCGGCACCGCCGGTGACGAGGGCGGTGCGCCCGTCCAGATCGCTGGTCATGGACGGGAACGGTAAGCGTGACGCCGGTCGCTGACCATGTGGGCGGCAGCCACACCTAGGCAAGATCCAGTGGGGTGAGCCCACATGGATCGGCTCAGGAGCGGTCCGCCAGCACCGCGAGGTAGTGCACGTTGGTCATGATCCCGAGAACGTTGCCGAACGGATCGACGACCGACGCCGTCACGAACCCGGGCCCGCGCTCGATGATCGGCTCGTACTCCTTCGCCCCCAGCTCCAGCAGCCGCGCGAACGTCGCTTCCAGGTCATCGACGTGCCAGTGCACGATCTCCCCACCCGGCTCGGCGTGTGTGAAGGGGGCGTACTTGCGGTCGATGATCCCGAGTTCGTGCTGGTAGTCGCCGACCCGGAACTCCGAGTACCCGGGAACGTTGAAGTACGGCTCGACCCCCAGGAACTCGGTGTACCAGGCCTTCGCGGCCTCGTGGTCCTCGGCGTAGTAAGTGACGGTGGCCATCCCTCGCAGCATGTCTGCTCCTCTCAAGCGGTCCGAGAGCCAGCATGGCGGCCAAAGTGCTCACCAAGTGAGCACTTTGACAACGGTCTTCCCGCCCATTCCGTTGCGCCGGAAATGCTATTGTTCTGCCATGCCGATAAGCGTCTTCGTGTCGTACACGCATGATTCAGCCGAACACAAAGATCAAGTGCTCTTGTTCAGCGAGTTCCTCATGCGAAACGGTATCGACGTCACCCTGGACCAGTGGAAACTGGAGGCTCGCCAGGACTGGTACACGTGGGCCATCGGCAGCATCGAAAACGCCGACTACGTCATTGTCGTCGCCTCGACCCGGTACCGCGAGGTCGCCGACGGTTACGCTTCGGCCGGAGACAATCGCGGCATGCAATCGGAGGCCGCGCTCCTGCGCGAAAAGCTGCACAGCGACCGGCCGACGTGGACGCGCAAGATCCTTCCGGTGCTCCTGCCGGGCCACATCCCGGCCGAAATCCCGGCATTCCTGCAGCCGCAGACGGCCGACCACTACTTCGTCACCGAGTTCACCGTCGCCGGCGGCGAATCCCTGCTCCGCGTGCTGACCGGCCAGGTGCCGTACGTGAAGCCGGCGCCGGGACGGATCCCCGACCTGCCCCCGCGGCTCCGCCCGAAGCCCCGGCCCGCCGGCGGCCTCGACCAGAACATCGTTTCCCACGGCGGCATCACGATCGTCAACCAGGGCGGCGACCAGAACGTCTCGATGTGACGCCTTCGGCTAGGCCGGGTTGTGGCGCGCCCGGATCATCTTCTTGAGGGTGGCAAGCGCGCGTTCGTTTCTACGCCAGGCGATTTCGTTCTCGGCACCGAGTGTCTCGCCGAAGCCGGTGTTCAGCTCGACCTGGTGGCCGTCGATGATCGAGATCGTGAACTCCTGGGCATAGGGGATGTCGGCATACTTCTCGTGCTCGCCATCGCCGTCCCGGTCGATCAGCTCGTCGAGCTTGCGGAACCGGGCCACGATCGGCGCGGGCATGGTGACCCGCTTGGTCGAGACGCTCACGATGTCCCGGTAGTGCCACTCGGCGATCTCCTCGTGGATGGGTTCGCCGGTGCGGAAGTCGATCTCGCACCGGTAAATGCTGATCAGATCGTTGGTGAGAAAGAGGATCAGCACGTCGTAGTGACTGGCGCGCCACTTGTGGTCATCACCGCGCCGGGCGCACCACGAGTCCGCGAGAGACCCCGTCGGCGAGGACATGCCGACCACTGACTGGATCGGGTAGACGAGGTCGCCGCCTTCATGCTTCGTCTTCGCCACCAACCGAACCAGCCGGCTCGCCTTGGTCTCCAGCGCAGCAATGTCCTCCTGCAGCCACGCGTCCATCTGCGCGTCGCTCGGCTTCGGCTCCGCTGCCGCGTACCGCTTCAGGTAGACGCGGTACTGCTTCACCTTCCGCCAGCCCCATTTCACGGCAAAGTAGGCGACGATGAGCAGCACGAGACTGCCGGCGTTGCGCTCCGACGCGGCCGTGATCACGCAGAGCGCTGCGACACCGAGCACGATCGCTCCAGGTGCTGCACTCTGACGACGTGGCGTCTGCACGAAGTAACGCCTGACCGCTTCTCCGCGTGCCGGATCGAAATCGCGGACCACCGGCACCTGCTCGGGTTCCGCCAGCACGATCATGCCGAACTCGTTCGCGCGTGCCTGCAGCAGCCTGAACGTGCGGCCTTGAGCCCGTCTCACGTGCGTGACCAGCGGCTCGAGCTGTGTCGGCTGCAGTTCGTCGATGCTCGCGGCCAAGGCATCCGCCGACGGCGGCTTGGCCGGCATGCTGTTCGCTGCGTAGTAGTCGTCCTTCACCAGGGCCCACAACACGTTGGCCTGGTGGGTCACCACGATGTCGCCGTAGTCGATGGCCTGCTCGATGTGGGCCTCGACGCGGTCGATCTGCTCGGGCGAGCGGTCGTTGGGAGGGCGGCCGACCAACATGGCCAGCGCCGCGCAGAAGTGCCCGGTGGCGAGGTCCCGCTGCGCCTCCGGCATCTTCTGGGCGCCGACTTTCCGGGCGTCGCTGAGGAATTCTTCGAACTCGCTGACCGCCTTGGCGTACATGCGGCCTTTGAGGGCCATCAGGCCGTTCTGGAGGTGGTCCTTGACGGACTCCATGTATATGGTCTGGTTGCCGCCTTGATTGGCGAACACCGTCCCGTCCGTGTTCTGGATGCTTTGCCGGGAATGGGGGTCGTTCGTCACGGGTTTCCTTCGGTTCGCGCGAATACCCCGTGACGGGCGAGCACACGGGCGGCCGAGCCTAGGCCGGAGCCGTACCGGTTTCCGCCGTTGACCAAGTACTGACAACTAATTGTCAGGTCCGCCGGAAAGGAGCGGTGACACGGCCGGGTGCGACACTGCGTCCATGCGCGCCGACCGCCTCGTGGCCACCCTGCTGCTGATGCAGACCCGTGGCCGCGTCACGGCCGCCGAGCTGGCGACGGAACTGGAGATCTCCGTCGCCACCGCGCGTCGCGATCTCGAAGCCCTCTCGGCGGCCGGCGTGCCCGTCTACCCCCAGCCCGGGCGCGGTGGCGGCTGGCAGCTCGTCGGCGGCGCGCGCACCGACCTCTCCGGCCTGAGCGCCCGCGAGGCGCAAGCCCTCTTCCTCCTGGCCGGCCCGGCCGCCTCCGGCGCGCCGGAGGTCAAATCGGCCCTGCGGAAGCTGATGGGGGCATTGCCGGGCACGTTCCGGGCGGACGCCGAGGCGGCGGCGGACGCGGTCGTCGTCGACCAGGCCGGCTGGGGTGAGCGCCCGAAGGAACGGCCGCCGATGGTCTCGCTGCTGCGGGACGCCGTCATCGCCCGCCGACGGGTCCGCCTCGCCTACGCCGGCCGCGCGAAGTCCGAGCGGCTCGTCGATCCGTGGGGCCTGGTCGACAAGGACGAGGTCTGGTACCTGGTCGCGGGCACGGCGAAGGGCCGCCGGACCTTCCGCGTCGACCGGATCGTCTCCGCCGTGACGACCGACGAGCCCGCCGACCGCCCGTCGGACCTCGAGCTGACGACGGTCTGGCAGGAGGTCGTCGAGGAGGTGGAGAAGCGCCGTTCGCTGCTCAGCGCGGACGTCGTGCTCGACCGGCGGCACTTCGAGGTGCTGCAGGACCGGTTCGGGCGGCACTGCGCGCTGGTCGCCGAACTGCCCGGGGACCGCGTCCGGGCGCGGGTCGCCGCGCCGGCGCCGGTGATGATCGCGCAGGAGCTGGCCGGGTGGGGCGCGCTGGTCGAGGTGGAAGGCCCGGCGTCGGTACGGGCCGAGCTGGCGCGGCTCGGCGCGGAGCTGGTCGCCCGCTACGGAACGTGACAGCCCAGTCCGCGTCCGTTGAATCACCGTTCGTCGCCTTTGTCCGACTCGGCGGCCAGGCGTTCACCGGACAGCTTGACCGGGCTTCACGCCCCCGCTGTCGATCACGTCGAACCGCCCGATGGCCACTATGCTTGGTGAACGCCGTTAATCGGTCTACAATGGACACCCGGAGGACACACTCCGAGTGTCCGTTACCCGCCGGTATCTGGCCGTTCGGAGTATCCCTGATCACCCATTTGCTGCTACTGTGACGCCTCCGTGACCTGAACGTGCGTTCGGTGACACTTCGGTGAGGGCAGACAATGCGTGACGATGTGGTCGAAGCGAGTGCCGTGGTCGGGCACCCGCCGGACGTGGTGTGGCAGATCGTCGGATCGCCGGAGTGGTACTCGAGGTTCGTGCCGGAGATCAGCTGGTGCGAAATCCAGGAGCCGGCCGCGCGCGGGCGCGGCCCGAAGGGCGCGATCCGGATCGTCCCCGCGCGGGGACCGCTGATCGAGACGCAGATGCAGGCCGTCGTCCACCGGCCGGGCGAGCACGTCGTGTGGTGCGGGGTTCCCGACGAGGGCACCTGGGTCTCGCTGGAGCTGAGACCGCTGGCGGGCGGCCGGACCGAGCTGTTCGTGCGGATGATGCTGCCGCCGGCCTACCTGGACCTGGTCTCGTCGATCAAGAAGGACGTCCGCGCCCTCGGCCGCCGCCTCGACCTGCACCTGGCGGGCGCAGCCGACCCGGACACCGACGGCGAGACCAACAAGGCCACCAAGCTGCGCACCACGAGCATCCTGCTGCGGGCCGGCGTGCTCAGCGCCGCGCGGCCGGACAAGCTGGCGCGCCAGCTGAACTCCCTTGCCCAGTGGGGCGCCACGGTCGCGGGCGGCTACCAGGCCGCGGCGGCCCGCGTCCCGGACGAGCCCGCCCTGCACGACGAGCGCAGCTTCCGCACCTTCCGCCAGGTCCAGGAGCGCAGCGACCGGCTCGCCAACGCGCTGAGCGAACTCGGCGTCGTCGAGCGCGACCGGATCGCGCTGATGTGCCGCAACCACGCCGCGATGATCGAGTCGTTCGTCGCCGCCAGCAAGCTCGGCGCCGACGTCATCCTGCTGAACACCGGGCTGTCCGCCGCGTCGGTCAAGGACGTCCTCGCCGAGCACCGGCCCTCCGCCGTGCTGGCCGACGACGAGTTCGCGCAGACCATCGCGAACGTCCCCGGCGACTTCGCCCGGATCAGCACCTGGCCGGACGCCGACGCCGGCTACCCGACCGTCGACGAGCTGATCCAGGCCGCCCCCGCCGACCGCCCGAAGCCGGTCGAGCGGCCGGGCCGGCTGATCGTCCTCACCTCCGGCACCACCGGGACGCCGAAGGGCGCCCGCCGTCCCACGCCGAAGGGGCTGGGCACCGCGGCGGCGATCCTCGACCGGATCCCGCTGCGCTCCGGCGACCGGCTGCTCGTGGCGGCGCCGCTGTTCCACACCTGGGGCCTCGCGGCGATGCAGATCGGCATGGCGCTGCGGGCGTCGCTCGCGCTCACCCGCAAGTTCGACGCCGAAGAGACGTTGCGGACGATCGCCGAGCAGAAGTGCGACGCGCTGTTCGCCGTGCCGATCATGCTGCAGCGGATCCTGGACCTGCCCGAGCGGGTCCGCGCGCGGTACGACCTGTCGTCGCTGCGGATCGTGGCCAGCAGCGGCTCGGCGATGTCCGGGCCGTTCGTCACGCAGTTCATGGACACCTTCGGCGACGTCCTCTACAACTTCTACGGCTCGACCGAGGTGTCCTGGGCCAGCATCGCCGACCCGGCGGACCTGCGCGCGGCGCCGACGACGGCCGGCCGCTGCCCGCTCGGCACCCGGCTGGCGATCCTGGACGAGGACCGCAAGCCGGTGCCGCCGGGCGGCGAGGGCCAGATCTTCGTCGGCAACGACATGCTGTTCGAGGGCTACACGAGCGGGACGGACCCGGCCCGCGCGGCGGACATGATGGCCAGCGGCGACGTCGGCTACCTGGACGCCGCGGGCCGCCTGTTCGTCACCGGCCGCGCCGACGAGATGATCGTCTCGGGCGGCGAGAACGTGTTCCCCCGCCCGGTGGAGGAGGCTCTGGTGGCGCTCCCGGGCGTCCACGACGCGGCGGTGGTCGGCGTCGCGGACGCGGAGTGGGGCCAGCGCCTGGCGGCGTACGTCGTCCCGCGCCGGGGCGCCTCGCTGCACGCGGAGGACATCCGCCAGTACATCCACCAGCGCTTGGCCCGGTTCGCGGTCCCCCGCGACGTGTACTTCGTGCCGGACCTGCCCCGCAACGCGACGGGCAAGATCCTCAAGAGGCTCCTGCACGACGACACCTGGCCGGCGACCAGCGAATACTGATGCCCGAGCACACCCCGGACGGCCGCTACATCATCGTGAACGGCCGCCGCTGGCGCGCCACCGACCCCGAAATCCCCGACGACGTCCGAGACCGCCTGCAGAAGCACCTGATGGCGGCCCGGCGCGCGCAGGACCGCGCCCGCGTCCAGGCGGCGAAGGTGGCGTTGGGCGAGCGCGGTGAGCCGTGGTGGGAGCAGACGTCCGCCCAGCGCCGGGCGCGCTGGGAACGCGGGCTGGCCGAGCTGGATCAGCCGACCGGCTGACGCAGCACCGTCCGCAGCCTCGCGGGCTCGACCCGCCGCGGGTCGCCGAGGTACACCTCGTGGTGCAGCCCTGTCAGCTCGAGCCCTTGCTCCGCAAGGTATTCGTCGTGCAACCGCGCCAGCAGCGGACCTTCGTCGTCGTAGGACCCCACGTGCAGCGCCTGCGCACACCGCCCCTCGTGCAGCTTCTCCAACCGCACCGGTGCATCGAGCTTCTTCTTGCGCCGCACCGTCTCCCGGGCCCCCTCGACCGCTTCCTCCCCGATCCACGCGGGCTGCGCGATCAGCATCGTCCACTGCCAGGAATCCTTGGCGCGCACGGTGAACGCGGCATAATCCTCCGCCCACCACAGGCCCTCCAACGGCCCCACGACGAAGTCCTCCCCACGCTGCTTCGCCGCCATCTTGATCGTGTACGCGAAGGCGTACAGCGCTTCGACCGCCTTCTTGTAACTCTCCGCCGTGTTCGGGTTGCCGCGGCCGTCGATCGCGAGGAACCGCTGTTCGGGGACGTCCACCAGCTCCCACGCGGTGTTCTTCGGCGCGTACAGCTGCTTGAGGTCCTTCTTGATGTCGTACGGCATCAGGTCATTCCTTCCAGCCACCGGGCTTCCGCCTCGAGTTGCGCAATGGAGTAATCGAAGATCGCCCGGACGAACGGCGGGGCGTGGTCCTGGGCCGCGGCCGCGCGACGCACCTCGGCCAGCCGCTCCCCGACCGCTTCCGCGCGCCGGGCCAGCGCCGCGGCGAGCCGCGCGGGCGGGATGGCCGGGCTGTTCGCCAGGCCGACGAGCACGGGCGGGTGCACCGGCCGCAGCTCGGCGACGGCGGCTTCGGCGGCGGCCGCGCACGCCTTGCGGCCCGCTTCGGTGATCGTGAACGTCTTCTTGGCCTTCGCGTGCGCGCGCTCCCCCGCGACCTCGGCGACCAGGCCGCGGTCACGGAGTTTGCCCAGGACGTAGTAGATCGAGCTGAAGCCGAGCGCCGTCCAATCGCGCATGCCACGTTCGGAGACGACCTCGTCCAGCTCGTAGCCGTGCCTCGGCCGCTCGGCCACCAGGCCCAGCACCGTCAGCTCCGCGTCGGTCAGCACGGCCGTATTCTAGCACTAGAATACTCACCTTCCGGAAAATGTCGGTGGTGCCTGGCATGCTTCACCCCGTACCGGAAAGCGAGGTCGAACAGTGGGGGGACAGGTGGTGACGGCGGTGCCGTGGACCGCGGAACGCGTGGCCGGGCTGGCGCCGGATCCCGCATCGGAAAAGGCGGGCCGGGCGCTGGCCACGCCGGCGAAGTGGTCGGGCGCGGGCGCGTCCGAAGACGCCGTGTGGGGCTTCTGCCAGGGCAGTGGCAAGAAGCCGTACCAGACGTGCGTCGAGCTCGCCGAGCCCGCGTTCCGATGTTCCTGTCCCAGCCGGAAGTTCCCGTGCAAGCACGCGCTCGGCCTGCTGCTGCTCTGGGCGGCCGGGCGCGTCGACACCGCGGAACCACCCGAGTGGGTGCACGCGTGGCTGGCCGAACGCGCCGACCGCGCGAGGCGGGCGGAGAAACGCGCGGAGACAGCGGGCCCGAAGGACGAGGAGGCGGCCGCCCGCCGCGCTTCCGACCGGGCGGCCCGCGTCGAAGGCGGTGTCGCGGAGTTGAAAGTCTGGCTCACCGACCGGATCGGCGCGGGTTTCGCGGGCTTCGAGCGCAACGGCGGCGAAGAGTTGCGCACGGTCGCGGCCCGGATGGTCGACGCCCAGGCTTCGGGTCTCGCCGGTGGCCTGCGCCGGGCAGCGGCGATCGTCGGCCGCCGGGACTGGCCGGAGGCGCTGCTGGCCGAGCTGTCCCAGCTGTACCTGCTCGCCGACGCGGCCACCCGCCTGGAATCGCTGCCACTCGCGCTGGCGGAGACGGTCCGCACCCGGCTCGGCTTTTCGGTGGAGACGGCCCGAGTCCTGGAAAGCGGCGAGCGCGTCGCGGACGATTGGCTGATCACCGGCGCGGCGGACGAGGAGAACGACCGCCTGCTCACCCGCCGGACCTGGCTGCGCGGCCTCCGCACGGGCCGGGACGCGCTGGTGCTGTCGTTCGCGCCACCGGGCCGTCCGCTCGACGCGTCGCTCCCACCAGGACACCGTCTGACGGCGGAGCTGGCGTTCTACCCGGGCGCCGCGCCGATACGAGCCTTGGTGGCGGAGCGCGGAATCCCGTTGCCGGCCCCGACGGCCGAAGGCGGTTCCATTCCGGACGCCCTGGCGGCGCACGCCCGGGCGATGGCGGCGGACCCCTGGCTGGAGCGCTGGCCGGTGCTGCTGTCGGGCGTCACCCCGGCCGAGCACGCGGGCGGCTGGTGTCTGTCCGAACCGGACGGAACGGCGCTGCCGCTGGTGCCGTACGCGTTCCCGTGGTCGTTGCTGGCGCTGTCGGCGGGCCGCCCGCTGACCGTGGCGGGCGAGTGGAGCCAAGCCGGGCTGAGGCCGTTGACCTGCTGGCACGAGGGCCGGGCGGTGCGGCTGTGAAACCACTGCGCGAATCTCCGAAAGGCGGTGCATCCGTGAAAGCCTGGGAAGACCTCGTCGGTACCGCTCTCCTCGGCACCCGGCGGCGCACCCTGGACGCCGCCGCCCAGCCGGCCGCTGTCCAGGAGCTCATCGGCGAGCGCGAAGACCCCGCCGAGCAGCTGCTGGCTGCCGCGGCCGTGCTCACCACCTACCGCCGGGCCGGGCGGCAGCCGCTGCGCGACGTGCGGCCGCTGCCCGTGGCGCCCGAAGACGAACGCGCCTTCGTCCCCCCGCTCGCCCGGGAACGGCTCGGCCGCCTCCTCGCCGCCAGCCACCCCGACCTCCTGCTCGAATGGCTCGGCATCGTCGCCGGCACCGAGTACCGCGTCCCCCCGGAAACCCTGCCGCTGCTCGCCGAGGCCGCCCGCACCAAGGCCGCCCTGCGCGGGCCGCTGTGCGCCGTGGCCGGGCCCGTCGGTGCCTGGCTCGGGCAGCGGAACCCCGACTGGAGCTTCCTCGCCGCGCCGCCCGAAGAATCCGGCGACGTCTGGCAGTACGGCAGTCTCGCCCAGCGCCGCCGGTGGCTCGCCGCGAAACTCGCCCAGGAGCCCGACGTCGCCCGCGAAGCCCTCACCACGTCCTGGAAGACTGAGCCCGCCGACGTCCGGGCCGACTTCCTCGGCGTCCTCGCCGGGCACGTCCGCGCCGACGACGAAGCGTTCCTCGAAGCCGCGCTCACCGATCGGGCCGCCGCCGTCCGGGAACAGGCCGCCGACCTGCTCGGCCGGCTGCCCGGCACGCGCTACGGCGAGAGCATGGCCGAACGGCTGCGCCCGCTGGTCCACCGCCGGAACCGGGTGCTCACCGTCGCCCTCCCCCAGGGCGAACGCGGCGACGGCACCGTCCGGCTGCGCACCCTCGTCGCGTCCGCTCCGCTCGCCTTTTGGACCGAGTTCGGCCCGCCGGCCGAGGTCGTGCGGATGACCGTCGAGGGCTGCCCGGCCGCCGTGCTGCGGGACTCCTGGGCCACCGCCGCCCTGCGGCAGCGCGACGAGACCTGGGCACAGGCGCTGATCGGCGCCGACCCCGGCGGGCGCACCACCCCGCCGCTGGTCGGGGTGCTGAGCCCGGCCAGCCAGGCCGCCACCATCGGGCACCTCGTCGGCCGGCTGCCGGTCGAATCGTTCGCGCGGCTGGTGCACGAGTTGCCCCGGCCGTGGACGAAGGAGCTCGGCACCGCGCTGCTCGACTGGATCGCCCGCCAGGACGACCACCGGCTGGTCTCGCACGCCGCCGTCGTGATCGCCCGCGCCGTTCCACCGCAGTGCCTGCGCCACCCGCTGGCCACCACCCGCTTGACCATGGACGCCGGGCCCTGGCGCCGGGCGCTCACCGAAACGCTGAACTTCCGCCGCGAAATGTACGAGGAGCTCGCATGACCGCCCCCACCGTCCTCCGGCCGCACGCCGAACAGGACCACGCCGCCGAGCTGGCCGCGCTGGCCGCCGCCGACGATCGGGCCAAGCCGCCCAACTGGAACCTCTCGCCGTGGGCCGTCGTCGAGTACCTGCTCGGCGGCACCCTGCCGGACGGCACCGTGATCACCCCGAAGTACGTCGGCCCGCGGCGGCTGATCGAGGTCGCCGTCGCCACCCTCGCCACCGACCGCGCGCTGCTGCTGCTCGGCGTGCCCGGCACGGCGAAGACGTGGGTGTCCGAGCACCTTTCCGCCGCCATCAGCGGGGATTCGACGCTGCTGGTGCAGGGCACCGCGGGCACGTCCGAGGAGTCGATCCGCTACGGCTGGAACTACGCCCGGCTGATCGCCGAGGGCCCGAGCGCCGCCGCGCTCGTCGAAAGCCCGGTGCTGCGCGCGATGCGGGACGGCAAACTCGCCCGGCTCGAAGAGCTGACGCGCATCCCGGCCGACGTCCAGGACTCGCTGATCACCATCCTCTCCGAGAAGACGCTGCCGATCCCCGAGCTGGGCACCGAGGTCCAGGCCCGGCCGGGCTTCAACCTGATCGCGACGGCGAACAACCGCGACAAGGGCGTCAACGAGCTGTCGAGCGCGCTGCGGCGGCGGTTCAACACGGTCGTCCTGCCGCTGCCGGACAGCGCCGAGGCCGAGGTCGAGATCGTCAGCCGGCGGGTCGCCGAGCTGGGCACCTCGCTGCAGCTGCCCGCCGAAGCCGCCGAGCTGGCCGAGATCCGCCGGGTGGTGACGGTCTTCCGCGAGCTGCGCTCGGGCCGCACCGAAGACGGCCGCACGGCGGTGAAGTCGCCGTCCGGCACGCTGTCGACCGCGGAGGCGATCAGCGTGCTCACCGGCGGGCTCGCCCTGGCCGCCCACTTCGGCGACGGCGTCCTGCGCCCGCACGACATCGCGGCGGGCATCCACGGCGCCGTGGTCAAGGACCCGGTGGCCGACCGCGCGATCTGGATCGAATACCTGGAGACCGTGGTCCGCGAACGCGACGGCTGGGCCGACTTCTACCGGGCCGGTCAGGAGCTCTCTTGACGGCCACCCACCTGCTCGGCATCCGCCACCACGGCCCGGGATCCGCCCGGGCCGTGGCGGCGCGGCTCGCCGAACTCGAACCCGACGTCGTCCTCATCGAAGGGCCGCCCGAGGCCGACGCCCTGGTCGAGCTCACCGAAGACCCGGCCATGCAGCCGCCGGTCGCGCTCCTGGCGTACGCGACCGACGACGTCTCGCGCGCCGCGTTCTGGCCGTTCGCCGTATTCAGCCCGGAGTGGCAGGCGCTGACCTACGCCCGCGAGGCCGGGATCCCGGTGCGGTTCTGCGATCTCCCGGCCGCCCACACGTTCGCCGCGCCCCCGGACGAGCACACCGGCCCACCCGTCGACCCGCTGGCCCTGCTGGCCTCGGCCGGCGGCTACGACGACCCGGAACGCTGGTGGGACGACGTCGTCGAATCGCGGCGGGACGCCGAAAGCCCGTTCGAGGTGATCGCCGAGGCGATGAGCGCGGTGCGGGAGGACGAGAAACCCCCGCAGGGCAACGAAGCCCGCCGCGAGGCCTACATGCGCTCGGTGCTGCGCCGCACCCGCAAGGACGGCTTCGACAACATCGCCGTCGTCTGCGGCGCCTGGCACGTGCCCGCGCTGGCGGACCCGCTGCCGCCGGCGTCGCACGACCAGGCCGTCCTCAAAGGACTCCCGAAGCGGAAGGTCGCGTGCACCTGGGTGCCGTGGACGCACGGCCGCCTCGCCACGGCCAGCGGCTACGGGGCCGGCGTCCGGTCGCCGGGCTGGTACCACCACCTGTTCACCACGGCCGACGACGTCACCGCGCGCTGGCTGGCCGGGGTCGCCGCGGTGCTGCGGGAGGAGGACTTGCCCGTCTCGACCGCGCACGTCATCGAGGCGGTCCGGCTCGCCGAAACCCTTGCCACGCTGCGGGGCCGGTCGTCGGCCGGGCTCGCCGAGGTCACCGAAGCCACCCGGTCGGTGCTGTGCGGCGGTGACGAGGTGCAGGTCGAGCTCGTCACCCGGCGGCTGGTGGTCGGCGAGCGGCTCGGCGAGGTGCCGGAGCGCGTCCCGCAGCCGCCGCTGGCCGCGGACCTGACCGCGACCGCGAAACGCCTGCGGCTCAAGAAGGACCCGATCGTCAAGGAACTCGACCTCGACCTGCGGACGCCGGGCGGGCTTGACCGCTCGAAGCTGCTGCACCGGCTGCGGATCCTCGGCATCGAGTGGGGCAACCGGGAGGCGTCGGCCCGGCGCAACAAGGGCACCTTCCGCGAGACGTGGGCGCTGTGCTGGGAGCCGTCGTTCGAGGTCGACCTGGTCGCGGCCGCGGTGTACGGCACCACCGTGCCGTCGGCGGCCACCGCCGCGGTGCGCGGCACGGTCGAAGGCACGCCCCCGCTGGACGAGGTCACCACGGCGGTCGAGAACTGCCTGCTCGCCGACCTGCCGGAGGCGCTGCCCGAGGCGCTCGCGGCGCTGGACGCCCGCGCGGCGGCGGACGCGGACGTCGCCCGGCTCATGTCGGCGCTGCCCGCGCTGGCCAGGGCGACCCGGTACGGCAACGTCCGCGGTACCGACACCGGCGCGCTGCGGGCGGTCGCCGACCGGATGCTGGACCGGATCTGCGCCGGCCTGCCACCGGCCGCCCACGGCATCGACGACGACGCCGCGGCCCGCCTGGCCAAGCTGGTCGACGGCGTGCACGACGCGACTTCCCTGCTCGGCGACGACCCGAAGCAGCGGTGGCTGGCGGCGCTGGCCCGGCTGGCCGAACGACCGTCGCTGCCCCCGCTGCTGGCCGGGCGGCTCACCCGGATCCTGCACGACGCCGGGCTGTTCGACGCGCTCGACATCGAACTGCGGCTGGGCCGCGCGCTCACGCCGGGCGTCACACCGTCGGCGGGTGCGGCCTACGTCGAGGGCTTCTTCGACGGCGGCGCGTTGTTGCTGGTGCACGACGAAGGTCTGCTGCGGGTGATCGATGCCTGGCTGGCGGCGATCCCCGACGACGTCTTCACCGAGGTGCTTCCGTTGCTGCGCCGCACTTTCGGCGCGTTCAGCGGGCCGGAAAAGCGGGCGATCGGGCAACGCGCGGCCGGGCTCACCGGCACCGCGCGCACCGTGGCGGTGGCCGACGAACTGGACGAGGACCGGGCCGAGCGCGTGCTGCCGGTCCTGGCGACGCTCTTGGGGGTGGGGGCATGACCGCGGACACCGACCGGGTGCGGCGCTGGCGGCTGGTCCTGGGCGGCGACGGCGCCGGGCCGGGGTCCGGCCTGGAGGACGCTCAACTGTCCGATGAGGACAGTGGGGTGGACGCGGTGCTGGCCGCCCTCTACGACAAGCCCGACGAGGAGAACACGGGCGGCCCGCGCAGCGCGAACCTGGGTGCGTCGGCGCCGCGGGTCGCACGCTGGCTGGGTGACATCCGGCGTTACTTCCCGAGCACCGTCGTGCAGGTCATGCAGCGCGACGCGGTCGACCGGCTCGGGCTCACCCGGATGCTGCTGGAGAAGGAGCTGCTGTCGGCGGTCGAGCCGGACGTCCATCTGGTCGGCACGCTGCTGTCGCTGAACGGCGTGCTGCCGGAGGAGACCAAGGAGACCGCGCGCGAGGTGGTCCGCAAGGTCGTCACCGAGCTGGAGGAACGGCTGGCCGAGCGCACCCGCGCGGCGATCCGGGGCGCGCTGGACAAGGCGTCGCGCACGCACCGGCCGCGCCCCGGCGACGTCGACTGGGCGCGCACCATCCACGCGAACCTCAAGCACTACTCCCCCGACCTGCGCACGATCGTCCCGGAGAAGCTGATCGGCTTCGGGCGCCGGCAGCAGGCGGTGCAGCGGGACGTGATCCTGGCCGTCGACCAGTCGGGGTCGATGGCGGAGTCGGTGGTGTACTCGGGGCTGTTCGGCGCGGTGCTGGCGTCGATGCGGGCGTTGAAGACGTCGTTCGTCGCGTTCGACACGGAGGTCGCGGACCTCACCGAGCACCTCGCCGACCCGGTGGACGTCCTGTTCGGCACCCAGCTGGGCGGCGGAACGGACATCAACCGGGCGATCGCGTACTGCCAGGGCCTGGTCGAGCGCCCGGAGCGGACCCTGCTGGTCCTGATCAGCGACCTCTACGAGGGCGGCAACGAAGAGGAGCTGCTGCACCGCGTCGCCGAGCTGGCCGGCGCGGGGGTCCAGGTGGTGACGCTGCTGGCCCTGTCGGACTCGGGCGCGCCGTCGTACGACCACGAGAACGCGGCGGCCCTCGCCGAGCTGGGCATCCCGGCCTTCGCGTGCACCCCGGACCAGTTCCCCGACCTGATGGCCGCCGCCATCCGCGGCGACGACCTCCAGAGCTGGGCGGCCCGCGAGAGCAGCTGAGTTGCGGAATGAAACCGACAGGCCCGCGGTTGAACGGGAGGCAGGACGGCAGTTCCCGCAGGAAGGACGGCTCGCCATGAAGGTCCGCAGCTCGATCCGTTCGCTCGCCCGCCAGCCGGGCGCCCAGGTCATCCGCCGGGGCACCAAGCTGCTGGTGATCAACAAGGCCAACCCCCGCTCGAAGGCCCGCCAAGGCTGACCAAACGCACCCCACCGGCCCCGGAACCACCTCGGTTCCGGGGCCGGCTTGCGTCCGAAGGGCCACCTCGCGTGCTCAGCCGGGCACCTCGCGTGACGGGCCGGGCATCACCGCGATGCCCCTCCAAGCACGCGTGATGCCTCTTGGCGTCCCGTCAAGCCGGGCCGGCGAGGCCGATGAGGTTGCCCTCCGGGTCGGTGAAGTGGGCGACCACCAGATCCCGACCCGGTGCTCGGTCCGGGCCCATGCGGCGGGTGCCACCGAGGCGTTCGGCCTCCGCCAGCGCCGCCGCGACTTCCGGGACGCCCACGTAGAACACCACCTGGCTCTCGTAGGCCGCGCCGCCGCCGACGCCGCCCGGGATGCCGTCCGTCTCCACGAACCCGTACGCGCCCGGTTCCGACACCTGGTCCGAGACCGGCCCGGACGTGTCGAACTCCCAGCCGAACAGCTCGCCGTAATACCCGCGCAGCCGCGCCGGGTCGGTTCCGATGATCTCGAAGTGCACGACTGGCCGGCCCATGACCGTTCCTTTCCGTCGACTTCCGGACCGTCCGACCGTACGCCCATCGAGTTGTTAAAAACAACCACGACGTTGTACCTTGAAACCATGCCGACGAGCCGCAGCTACGGGGACGCGTGCACGATCGCGCGCGCCCTGGACGTCGTCGGGGAACGCTGGGCCCTGCTCGTGGTGCGCGAGCTGCTTCTCGGGCCGCAGCGGTTCTCCGACGTCCGCCGCGCGCTGCCCGGTGCCAGCTCGAACCTCGTCACCGACAGGCTCCGCGAGCTCGAGCGCCGCGGCGTCGTGACGCGCCGGCAGCTGCCGCCCCCGGCCGCTTCGACGGTCTACGAGCTCACCGGCTGGGGCCGCGAACTGGAGCCGGTCGTCCTCGCGCTGGGCGCGTGGGGCGCGCGAGTCCCGCTGCCCCGGCCCGCGTCCCTCGGCGTCACGTCGATGCTGCTGTTCCTCCGCGAGTCCGCCCGTCCGCGCAGCACCGCGTGCTACCGCGTCGAACTGGACGCTCGCGTGTGGACGGTCCGCACCGAACCGGGCCGGCTGACCATCGAGCCGGGCGAGCCCGGCGCCCCGGATGCGACGATCCGCACCGATCCCTCGACGCTGAACGCCCTGCTCGACCGGCCTCACGACCTCGAGAAGGCCATCGCCGACGGCAAGGTGACGATCGGTGGCGACCGGAACGCGGTCCGCAGGCTCCTGCGCGAGCGCGAAAGCTGAGCACGTCAGCCCGCGCGGCCGAACCGCAGCACGCCGTCGTTCACGCGGTTGAACCGCATGTCGGCCAGGTCCAGCAGATAGTTCTGCCGCATCATCCACGGCCGTCGGCCGCCTTGCTTCGGAAGGCCCGGGGCGGCCCGCTTGATGTACCCCGACTGCAGGTCCACGATCGGCCGCGGCCGGCCCGCGCCCGCCGCCGATGCCGCGTCCGGCACGCAGAACGCGAACCCGTGCCCGTCCAGGTACGCCAGCAGGCGGCACACGTACTGCGACGCCAGGTCCGCCCGCAGCGTCCACGAGCTGTTCGTGTACCCCACGCACCACGCCAGGTTCGGCACCCCGCCGAACATCGTGCCCTTGTACGCCCGCTGCTCCCCCGGCTCGATCGCCCGCCCGTCGACCGTCAGCGCGATCCCGCCGAACGCCACCAGCCGCAGGCCCGTCGCCGTCACGATGACGTCCGCCGGCAACGAGCGCCCCGATTCCAGCGCGACGCCGGACGACGTGAACCGCGCGATCCGGTCCGTCACGATGTCCGCCTGGCCCGACCGCAACGCCCGGAACAGGTCGGCGTCCGGCACCAGGCACAGCCGCTGGTCCCACGGGGCGTACGACGGCACGAAGTGCGGGTCCACCGGGATCGACGCCGGCAGCTGCGCCGCCACCCGCTTGCGCAACGCCAGCGACGCCCGGCCCGGCAGCCGCCGCATCAGCTGGAAGAACAGCGTCCCCATCACCACGTTCTTGCCGCGGACCACCCGGTGCGCCGGCTTCTCCGGCAGCAGCGCCCGGATCCGGTCGGCCAGCGCGTCGCGCCCGGGCCGCGCCACGATGTACGACGGCGACCGCTGCAGCATCGTCACGTGCGAAGCGCGCGACGCGAGCGCCGGGACCAGCGTCACCGCCGTCGCGCCGCTGCCGATCACCACGATCCGCTTGTCCGTGTAGTCCAGCGAATCCGGCCAGTGCTGCGGGTGCACGATCTCCCCGGCGAACTCCGCGCGGCCCGGGAAGTCGACGACGTGCCCGGACTCGTACGAGTAGTAACCGCTGCACAGATAGAGGAACCGGCAGGTGAACGTGGCGCCGTGCGCGGTCGTGACCGTCCACCGCGCGTCCGGCGACGACCACGACGCCTGCGTCACCCGGTGCCCGAAGCGGATGTGTTCGGTCACGCCGAACGCCGCGGCCGTCGAGCGGATGTAACTCAGGATCGACGGCCCGTCCGCGATCGCCTTCGGGTCCTTCCACGGCCGGAACGGGTAACCCAGGGTGAACATGTCCGAGTCGGACCGGATGCCCGGGTACCGGAAGAGGTCCCAGGTTCCGCCGATCGTGTCACGCGCTTCGAGCACCGCGTACGTCTTGCCCGGCAACCGCTCCTGCAGCCGGCAGGCCGCGCCGACACCGGACAGGCCGGCGCCCACGATCAGGACGTCCACGTGCTCGGCGGTGCTCATGCCCGGCAGCCTAACCGAGGTGGGGACCCCGCCGGACCGGGTCGGGGCACCGGCCCGGCGGGGAGGCCTGCTTACACCAGGACGACCTTGGTCGCGCCGAACGTGCCCTTCAGCGGCACCTCCACGGCCCGGCCGCGCACCGCGACCGTGACGCTGTCCTGCAGCTGCGTCGGATCCGACACCGCGAGCTGCGTCCGCGCGCCACACCGCCCGATCGCCACCGACGCCGGGCCCGACACGCTGACGTCGCCGACCGAGCCCGCCGCGAAGAAGTTCGCCAGCACGGTGCCGCCGCCGGTCACGCGGATCGCCTGCACCACCGGGGTGTTCGCCAGCACGCGCCACGCCCAGGACGCCGTGAGCGTGTCGATCACCGAAGCGCCCGGCAGCACCGCGTACGCGTACTTCGCGTCCGTCGGCTTGACGCCGTGCTCGAGGACCAGCTTCTGGTACCGGCGGGTGTTCGGCGTCGTCGTGCCTTTGGTGTTGGCGCCGGTGTCGATGTCGCGCCACGCGCCCGTGCGGTCTTCGCGCAGCGCCGTCACCGAAGCGTCGTCCAGGAGCAGGTACCCGCCGACGTTCTCCAGGTGCACCCAACGCGGCTTCCGCAGGGCGGACGCCTTCCCGAGATCGGCCGGAAGGCGTCGGCCGTCGGCCGTCAGCGTCCCGCGGCCGCCCTCGCCGAGGTTGCGGTTCTCGATCGTCGTGCGGACCGCGTAACCGGATGTGCTGGTGATGCCGGCGCCGAGGCAGACGATCCCGTCCGGGGTGAAGAACCACGACTTCTTCGCGACCAGCGAGCCGTCCCAGTTCTCGAAGTCGAACGCGCTCGTGCCGTGCCGCGCGTCCCAGCGGACGCCGCCGGTGTGCGCGTTCGGGCCCACCGGCACGCCGCCGAACTTGGGGTCGGCCGGGCCGTCGTGCTCGGTCGTGCCGGGCAGCAGCAGCGGGTCGACCGTCGGCCAGTAGGCGTCGGTGTAGTGGCCCTTGGCGTTCGGCAGGAACGTGTAGAGCACGCCGTCGCCGACGTGGTAGCCCTTGAGGTTCTGGCCGTTGATGGCTTCGTAGCGCGAAATCCGCGTGGAGCTGACGCCCAGCGAGGCCGACCAGCCGTCGGTGATGTGGACCAGCCTGTCCTGCTGGCCGAAGATCCGGTGCGTCGCCTCGACGCGCGCCGGGCGCGTCCCCGACGCGAGCATGTCCTGCGCGAACTCGATGCCCGGCGTCGCCACCAGGTCCGGACCGGGCGCGAACCGCTCCGGGTCCGGGATCTTCAGGAACGGCGCGAACGTGCCTTCCTTGAGCCACTTCGCGGCGAGCGCGTTGAGGTCGGTCTTGGTCTTGCCCGAGGCCGTCCGGGCCAGCACCAGCGTCGCGACGGTGAGCTGGTGGCCGATGTCGTGGCCGGTCTCCCCTTGGCGCGAAAGCATCCGGCCGCGTACCGGTTCCATCAGCGCGCCCGCGTAGACGAAGGGGGCGAAGCTGTCCGGGACGAGCGCGTAGATCTTGTCCTTCAGCGGCTGCGGCAGCGCGTACTCGGTGCCCTGGGTGACGTGGATGGCGCCGGCGAGCGCGGTCAGCAGCACGATGCCGTAGTGGCCGGGGTACGGGATGGTGTCGTGCTGGATGAACGAGCCGTCGACGTGGAAGCCGTCGCCGGCCGCGCGGTCCAGCTTCGCGACGACGCTCGCCGCGCCCCCGCCGGCGACGTCGGTGAGGGCGTCGATGCCGGTCTTGATCCACGCCGTGTCGCCGAGCATGGCGCCCGAAACGATCGAGATGAGCGCTTTGTCGGCGCGGTTGGCGCCGGTTTCGATCACCGACGCGTTGTTCGCGCGCAGGTTCGGGTTGCCGACGAACCGCTTGACCGGCCTGAGGTAGCGCTCGAGCTGCTCGGCGGTGAGCTGGTCGGCGACCACCGACAGCGTGTGCAGCAGGTAGTACGGGATGCCGATCTCGTAGGTGTACCAGTTGCCGATCTCGCCGACGTTTTCGTTGTACTGGCTGGCGTAGATCAGTTCCAGCGCGGCTTTGACGCGGTCGAGCACGACCGGGTCACCGGACAGCGCGCCGCCCGGCGTGCCCCAGTCGACGGCGATCGCCCGCAGCCGCGCGTACATCGACGTCGTGTAGTCGCTGCCGGGGCCGAGCGGCAGGTCAGTCCACAGTGGAGCGCCACCGCCGGCGACGGACATGCTGGCGTTGTAGGCCTTGGCGACCCGGCCGAGATTGGCGAGGGCTTCGGTCCGTTCGGGCGACGGCCGGTTGATGCCGGTCTGCAGCTGCCGGTAGGCGGCGACGATCGGCGCGGTCGCGGCGTTGATCGCTTTTGCTTCGGCCGCCGCGGGTTTCGTTGCAGGCGCGGCGAAGGCCGGGCGGGTCAGGAGCACGGTGGAGGCGGCCGCCAGGGCACCACCGCGCAGGGCATTTCTCCGGTTCACGGGCATGGCAATGCCTCCCAGGAAGACATCCTCGGCTTACGGGGGAACGGGGATTCAGTTGTGCGGCGGCGGATTTTCGGGGGTCACCTTCGGGACGTGGCCCGAAGGTGACCCCCACGGCAACGGAAACTGTCGGTGCCGAGCGATAGAATGGAACCGGGGGGCGCCCCCGGCGGGTCCGCGAAATCAGTGGTGCTGGTGGTGCGATCGGGTCAGCGGGAGCCGTCGGTGCGGCGGGGCAGCTGCCAGGGGTTGGCCTCCTGCAGGGGTTCGGGCAGCAGCGCGTCCGGGAAGCCCTGCCAGGCGATCGGGCGCAGGAACCGCTCGATCGCCGCCGTGCCGACCGAGGTCGTCGTCGGGGCCGTCGTGGCCGGGTAGGGGCCGCCGTGCTGCTGGGCCCAGCTCACCGTCACCCCGGTGGGCCAGTCGTTCCACAGCAGCCGGCCGGCGATGCGGGCCAGCGCGGGCAGCACCGGCCGCAGCCAGTCCACATCGGACTCCTCGCCGTGGATCGTGGCGGTGAGCCCCGGTTCGATCACCTCCAGCAGGCGCAGCAGCTCGGCCTGGTCGGCGTACGTGACGATCAGCGACGCCGGCCCGAAGCACTCCTCGTGCACCGTGGTGCCGCCCTCGAGGAACTGCTTTCCGGTCGTGGCCAGCAGCGTCGGGGTGAACGCCGGTGCGGACGAAGGCGACGACGAGACGACCTCGACGCCCGGAACCTCTCGCAGCTCCGAAAGCCGGGACGAGAACCCGGCCGCGATCCGGTCGTTCAGCATCGGCTGGGCGGGCGCCCCGTCGAGAGCCGCGCGCAGCGTCTCGGTCAGGTTGTGGTCCGCAGGCAGGAACAGCAGGCCCGGTTTGGTGCAGAACTGCCCCGCGCCGAGGGTGAACGACCCGGCGTACCCCTTGGCCACGGCTTCCCCGCGCGCGGCCACCGCGGCCTCGGTCACCACCACCGGGTTGACGCTGCCCAGCTCGCCGTAGAACGGGATCGGCCGGGGCCGCGCCGCCGCGATGTCGAACAACGCCCGCCCGCCCGGGATCGAGCCGGTGAACGACGCCGCCGCGATCCGGGGGTCCTTCAGGGCCGTGACGCCTTCGTCCTGGCCGAAGATCACGTTGAACAGGGCCGCCGGGGCGCCCGCCTTGATCAGGGCTTCGCGCACGATCGAGCCGGTCTGCGCGGACAGCTCCGGGTGCCCCGGGTGGGCCTTGAGGACCACCGGGCAGCCCGCCGCCAGCGCGGACGCCGTGTCGCCGCCCGCCACGCTGAACGCGAACGGGAAGTTGCTGGCCGCGAACACCAGCACCGGCCCGATCGCGGTCTTGACGCGGCGGATGTCCGGGCGCGGGCCCATCGGCCAGTCCGGGTCGGCGTGGTCGACGGTGGCGCCGAGGTACTCGCCGTCCGCGAGGACCTCCGCGAACAGGCGCAGCTGGAACGTCGTGCGCTTCAGCTCGCCGGCCAGCCGCGGGGTCTCCGGCAGGTGCGTTTCGGCGTGCGCCAGCGGGACCAGTTCGCCCGCGGCGGCGTCGAGGGCGTCGGCGACGGCGGTCAGCCAGCCGGCGCGTTCGGCCGGGGTGGCCTCGGCGGCGGGACGGGCGGCTTCGGCAGCTCCCGCCAGGATCTTCTCGAGCGTGGCGGCGTCGGTGGCCTGGCTCATCGGTGGAACAGCTCCTCAGTTCTCATGGGCGGCGGCGGTGGCCGTTTCCAGGTCGGGCCAGCGACCCGGTCCGGCCAGGCCGAGGTGGTACAGGTGCAGCTCGGCGGCACCCGCCTTGGCCAGCTCGCCGACGTAGGCGGCGATGTCCGGCACCGGCGCGGCGGCGACCGCCGTGATGTAGCTGGCGATCGCGACCCGCTCGGGCAAGGCCTCCCGGGCCGCCGCGACGGCCTCGGCACCCGTGGCGGGCGCCCACCCGAACAATACGACCGCGTCGACGTCGTCCGCAGCGGACGGCGTCAGCCCCGGCAGCGCACCGGTGACCCAGGGGTCCACCGCGCCGTGCAGCACGACCCGGGTGCCCGCCGGCAGCGTGGCCAAAACCGCCGCCCGCAGCTCGTCGGTGGCCTGCTGCCGGCCGCGCAGCAGCTGCTGGGTCAGCGACGGCGGCAGCCGGTCGCCGGTGATCCCCAGATCACCGGTGGCCAGCAGCCGCCGGACCTCCTCGACGAGCTGCGCCCGGACCGTCTCCGCGTCGACGTCCCACGCGGCCGCGCAGGCCTCGCAGCAGCAGATCGACAGCAGCCGGGCCACCGCGGGGGCCCAGACGCCATCGGTCTTCTCGTGCTGGTGCTGGTGGATCGCCCCGAGCGGCCCGCAGGCTTCGAGGATCACCGACGACAGCTCCAGCCCGGCGACCGAATTCGCGACCACGGCCGCGGCGTACTCGCGCACCGCCGGCTGCGACGGGCACAGCGCCCACGGGTACGCCTCGCCGAAGCAGTTCCGCACCACGACGTCCGGGTGCTCGTAGCCCAGCTGCGAGTTGTGCGTGAGGACGATCCAGGCGGCGGCCGGGATCCCGGCCTCGGTGAGCAGCCGGACGGCGTCGCCCCCGGAATCCGGGGACGACACCCAGTCCGGAGTGGACGGACGCAGCTCGCCCCACCCGTCGGTCACCGGCCGGTAGAACGCCGCGTGCCGCGCCACCACCGCCGTCCGGGACGGCGACCACGGTGTCGCCGCGCGGGCGCTGTGGTACGACAGCGCCACGGCCACCTCGTCGACGCCGAGCGCCCGGACCCGCGCCACGAAATCGGGTTCGACGACGTCCCAGGGGTAGGCGTATCCCGTCACCTTCACCGGTTCACCACCTCGCCGTGTTCGCTTCGAACCCGGGTACGTACTTCCGCATGTAGGTCCCGTCGTCGCGCTTGGTCAGTCCACATCGGACGTAGTTTTCGTGCAGGCGGGCCAGCGCGTCCTCGTCGAGCGTGATCCCGAGCCCCGGTGTCGCCGGCACCGCGACGGCACCCTCGCGGAACTCCAGCACGCCCGGCTCGATGACGTCCTCGACCTTCCACGGCCAGTGCGTGTCGCACGCGTAGGTCAGGTGCGGCGTCGCCGCGGCCACCTGGACCATCGCGGCCAGGCTGATCCCGAGGTGGCTGTTGGAGTGCATCGACAGGCCGACGCCGAAGCTTTCGCACGTCACCGACAGCGACTGCGTGGCCCGCAGCCCGCCCCAGAAGTGGTGGTCGGACAGCAGGACGCCGATCGCCCGCGCCCGGAAGCCCGGTTCGACGTCGCCGAAGTTGACCACGCACATGTTGGTCGCCAGCGGCATGGACGCCTCGGCGGCCACCTGGGCCATGCCGTCGATGCCCGGCGTCGGGTCCTCCAGGTACTCCAGGACGCCGTCGAGCTCGCGAGCGACCCGGATGCCCGTTTCGACCGTCCAGGCGCCGTTCGGGTCGATCCGCAGCGGGCTCCCGGGGAACGCCTCGGCCAGCGCGCGGATGCCGTCGACCTCCTGCGCGGGCTCGTAGACGCCGCCCTTGAGCTTGATCGAGCGGAAGCCGTACTCGTCGAACATCCGCTTCGCCGACCCGACCAGCGTCTCGGGCGTGGTGATCTCGCCCCAGGAGTCCTCGCGGCCGTCGATGTGCTTGCCGTACTTGTAGAACAGGTAGGCGGAGAACTCGACGGCGTCACGCGCCTTGCCGCCGAGCAGGTCGGTCACCGGACGGCCCAGGTAGTGCCCCTGCGCGTCCAGGCAGGCGACCTCGAACAGCGAGTACACGCTCGCGACGGTCTTGCGGATCGAAAAGCCGCCGATCAGGCCGTGCGCGTCGGTCAGCACCGTGTCCGACAGCGCTTCGGCGACCAGGCGCTGCAGGCCGGGCAGGTCGAACACGTCGTGGCCGCGCAGCCGCGGCAGCACCTTGCGCACCTCGCCGAGGAAGGCGTCGTCACCGTAGGACTCGCCGAGCCCGACGATCCCGTCCTCGCACTTGACCTGGACGACGCTGCGCAGTGCGAACGGCTCGTGCACGCCCATGACGTTGAGCAGCGGCGGGTCCGCGAACGCGACCGGGGTCAGCACCACGTCGAGGATCTGCATCAGCCGAGCCCCTTCAGCGTCACGAAGCCGTCCTCCACGACCTTCTCCAGCCGGTGGACCTGTTCCGGGGTCGGTTCGACCAGCGGCGGCCGGACCGGGCCGACCTTGTCGCCGCGCAGCCGGGCGGCGGCCTTCACGAGCGAGACGGCGAACCCGGGCGTCTCGTCCCGCAACGCCACCAGCGGCAGGTAGAACCCGGTCAGCAGGGCGTCCATCACGCGTGTGTCGCCTTCGCCGAGCGCGCGGTGGAAGCGGTGCGCGATCTCCGGCGCGAAGCAGTGCACCGCCGAGGAATAGCGGGCGACGCCGATCGCGGCGTACGCCTTGGCCGAGACCTCCGCGGTCGGCAACCCGTTGAAGAACAGGAAGTTCCGCGCCCGTTCGGTGTCCAGCGACCGGATGGTGGTGACTATCCGGGTCATGCACTCGACGTCGCCGTAGCCGTCCTTCAGGCCCACGACCGACGGGATGTCCAGCAGGGCGGCCGCGGCCGGCGCGGTGAACACGCCGGTGCCTCGGTGGTAGACGATGACCGGCACGGACGAGTCGCCGACGGCGTACCGCACGAAGTCGACCAGGCCCGACGACGGCCCGGTGACCAGGTACGGCGGCAGCAGCAGGACGCCGTCCGCGCCGGCGGCCCGGGCCGCCGCGATGCCGGCCCGCGCCGACGCCGCGCCGCCCCCGGCGCCCACCCAGACCGGGACGCGGCCCTCGGCCACCTCCCGGGCCCGGGTGAGCACCGAGGTGACCTCGGCGGGCGAGAGCGAGCTGAACTCGCCGGTGCCGCACGCGACGAACAGCGCACCGGCGCCCGCCGCGATGTGGCTCTCCACGTTCTCCGCGAGCGCGTCGAGGTTGACCTCGAGGTCCTCGGTGAACGGGGTGAGGGGGAACGCCAGCAGGCCGTCCAGCTCGATCTCGTTCTGTGCCATCAGTTTCCGCTCTCTCGTCCTTTTTCGGTTCGGCCGGGTGTGGCCTGCGTCAGGCGGGCACGGTCGTGCCTTCCTGCTTGCGGTCGACGTCGTCGTCGGCGGTGTTCACGGTGTCGACGATCTCATCGGCGGCCGCGCTGCGCTCGGGAGCGAGCAGTCCGAGGCCGATGTAGAGCGCGAGCGAAACGAGGATCGGGGTGGCGACGAGCACGGTCTGGTTCGCCTTGAAGACGTAGTACACCAGCGCGTAGTCGATCAGGCCGCCCGCCCAGGAGATCAGCGCCGCGCGCGGGCCGCACTTGCGGAACCACGGCAGCATGCCCAGCAGCAGCGGGATCGAGATCGGGCCCATCAGCGCGGCGACCCAGTTGACGACGATCTGCAGCACGCCGCCGAGGTTCTGCGCCTGGGTGGCCACGAGCATGGTCAGCGCGACGAACACGACCGTGGTGATCCGGGCCGCCTTGAGGCCCTGGACGTCGGTCCACTGCCGGGCGCGGCGGAACATCGCCGGGATCATGTCGCGGGTGATCACCGCGGAGATGGCGTTGGCGTCGGAGGAGACCATCGCCATGGTGTGCGAGAAGATGCCGGCCAGCACCAGGCCGATCAGGCCCGGCGGCAGGAACGTCGTGGTCATGATCGCGTAGGACTGCGTCGGGTCCTTGATGCCGGGGATGAGCAGCGGCGCGGCGAACATCGGGAACATCAGCACCAGCGGCCACAACAGGTACAGCGCGGACGAAAGCCGCGCACCCCGCTTGGCCTCGTGGGTGTTCGGCGCGGCCATGTACCGCTGCGCCAGGTTCCACATGCCTCCGTTGTACTCCAGCGTCTTCACCAGCACGTAGACGAGCAGGAAGATGGTGGTGTACTTGGACGTCACCGGGTCGACGTGGCCTTCGGGCAGCTTGTCCCACATCGTCCAGAGCGCCGAGATGCCGCCCAGCTTGCCCAGCACCACCACGATCATCACGATCGCGGCGATGGCCTGGATGACGAACTGGCCGAAGTCGGTGAGCGCGTCGGCCCACAGGCCGCCGATGGTGCAGTAGACCAGGGTGACCGCGCCGGTGATGAGGATGCCGAGGTTGTAGTCCAGGCCGGCGAAGACGTGCAGCAGCGTCGCGACGGCGAACCACTTGGCCGCGATGTCGAAGATCTTCAGCAGGCTGCCGCTCCAGGCGAGCGCCTGCTGCGTCGGCACGTTGTACCGCTTGGCCAGGTACTCCAGCGGCGAGGCGACGCCGAGCTTCGAACGCAACCGGTTCCAGCGCGCGGCGAACAGCCAGCTGCCGATGCCCACGCCGATGCCGATGCTGGCGAAGCCCCAGAAGTACACGGTGACGCCGGTGGTGTACGCAACGCCCGCGTACGCGACGAAGAGCACGGCGCTGTAGCCGGACATGTGGTGCGAGATGCCGGCCAGCCACCACGGCATCCGGCCACCGGCGGTGAAGAAGTCCTTCACGTCGCTGATCCTCTTGTGCGACCACCAGCCGATCACGATCATCAGCGCGAAGTACGCGCAGATCATCGTCCAGTCGAGTGCGTGCACCGCAGGCTCCCTTCCGCGTCCACGTCGATGCGGTCTTGATGTTCACATCTATGAACGGAGTCTGTTATAGTGATCATGTTCATCTATAAGAACGTTGTTCGGGACGCTAATATGGCCGGAGTCACAAGTCAACGGCCGGACGGAGGAGCACAAATGCCGCAGAAGGTGGACAACCCGGCGGCAGCCGACGGTGCCCCCGCCTCGGAGTCCTCGGGCGTCAAGTCCGCACGCCGGGCCGTCGACCTCATCGAGACGTTCGCGGCGAACGACGTCTGGCTGTCCCTGTCGGACCTGCACGCGCGCACCGGCTTCCCGCGCTCGTCGCTGCACGGCCTGTTGAGGACGCTCTTGGAGGCCGGCTGGCTGGAAGCCGACACGAACACCGCCCGCTACCGCCTCGGCGTCCGCGCGCTGATCTGCGGCACGGCGTACCTGGACCGCGACGCCGTCGTCCCGTTCGCCACCGAGGCGCTGGAGCGCATCCGCGAGAAGACCGGCTTCACGGCGCACTTCGCGCGCCGCAACGGCACCGAGGTCGTCTACCTGGAGACGCGCGAGTCGCAGCGGTCGACGCACCTGGTCTCCCGCGTCGGGCGCACGCTGCCCGCGCACGCGACCGCGCTGGGCAAGGCGCTGCTGGCCGAGCTGACGCACGACGAGATCGAAGCGCTGATGCCGCCGACGCTGACCGCGCTGACCCCGAACACCATCACCACGCTCGAAGGCCTGCACGCCGAGTGCGCCGCGACGCGCGAGCGCGGGTACGCCGCCGAGGTCGAGGAAGGCACGCTGGGCGTCCGGTGCGTCGCCGCGGTGATCCCCTACCGCATCCCGGGCACCGACGCGATCAGCTGCTCGATGCCCATCGCCCAGGTGAGCGACGACGACGCCCGCCGCGTCGGCGAACTGCTCGCCGAGACCACCGCCGAGCTCGGCCAGCAGCTGCGCCGGGCCGGCATCCGTTAACCCTTCTGCGTGAGAGGAACCCCATGACGGACCAGCGCGTGCTCATCACCGGGTCGGCGGGTGTCGTCGGCACCCTGATGCGGCCCCGCTTGCGGCGCCCAGGCCGGGTGCTGCGCCTGCTCGACCTGGCCCCGCAGACGGCTTCGGACGAGTCCGAAGAGGTCGTGACGGCGTCGGTGACCGACCCGGCGGCGATGGCGGCGGCGTGCGAAGGTGTCGACGCGCTGATCCACCTGGGCGGGCACAGCCGCGAGAACTCGTGGGAGGCCACCCTCGACGTCAACATCAACGGGACGCAGACGGTCCTGGAGGCGGCGCGCGCGGCCGGGATCACCCGCGTGATCCTGGCGTCGAGCAACCACGCGGTCGGCTTCCGCAGGGTGGATTCCGACCTCCCGGCGGACTCGTCCCCCCGCCCGGACACGTACTACGGCGTCTCGAAGGCGGCGATCGAGGCGCTGGGGAGCCTGTACCACTCCCGGTTCGGCATGGACGTGATCGTGATCCGCATCGGCTCGTGCTTCGAGACACCGTTGCCGCTGGGCCCGCGCGGCTTGACGACCTGGCTGTCCCCGGACGACGGCGCGCGCCTGTTCGAGGCGTGCCTGGCGGCGCCGTCGCCGGGCTACCGCCTGATCTGGGGCGTCTCGGACAACACGCGCCGGATCTACTCGCTCGAGGAGGCGGAAGCCTTGGGCTACAAGTCGTTGGACGACGCGGAGGTGTACGCGGACCAGCTGGCGGACAAGCCGGCGCCGACCGGCCCGGCGGCCGAGTACGTCGGAGGCCCGTTCTGCACGGCACCTCTGGGAGTGTTCAACCCGCTCTGACCCCGCCTCAATGCACCAGCGCGGCCAGCACCGACGGCGCCATCGCCATCCGGCCCGTCGTGTGCTGGTACCGGCGCACGATGTCACGACACCGGGCCCGGCACCCGACCCGCCGTTCGGCCTGCAGCAGCCGGTTGCGCCGCGGCGGCGGGAACGCGGCGGCGAGGCGGGCGAGCACCTCTTCCCGGTCGGCTCCGACAGCGCGCAACACCCAGTCGGCGCCGGGATCGAGCGCGACGAGCGCCAGGGCAAGGTGTTCGACGCGGTGCCGGCGTTCCCGGCGGGCGAGCGCCAGCCGCAGGGACGCGCCGTAGGCGGCTTGGAGGTCCAGGCCGATCGGCGGCACCGCCCGGGCGCACCGCCGCCGGGCTCTCCCGGCTCCGAGTGGCAGCAGGAACTCCTTGGCGGGCGGCCGGTCCGCGAGGGCACCCGGCAGCGGCCCGAGGTCGACGCCGAGCACGGCGAGCGCTTCCCGGTCGGCGGCCGCGCCGGCGCCGTCCGGGGCCGCCCGCCGCACGGCCCGCTCGACATCCCCGAGCCCGGGCGGCGGCCCTTCGGCAAGTCCTGGCGGCGGCCCCTCGGCGAGTCCGGGCGGCCCACCTTCGGTAAGCCCCGGCGGCCGCCCTTCGGCGAGTCCCCGCGGCCCACCCTCGGCAAGTCCCGACGGCGGCCGTTCGGCGAGGCCGGGCAGCGAGCGTTCGCCGACGCCGTCGGGCGTCGGCCGTGCCCCTTCGGCGAGTGCGAGCCGCAAGTGCTCGCCGACGTCGGCGGGCCCTTCGGTGAGCGCGAGCAGCAGGTGTTCGCTGCCGACCCTCGTGTGGCCGAACTCCCGGGCCAGCTCGCACGCCCGGCTCATCGCCCGCCCCACTGCGGGGTGGTCTCCCTGGAACATCAGTCCTCCCGGCCGCGGTGCTTGCGGTGCACGGTCTGCTTGGTCACTCCGAGCCGCTCGGCGATGTCCTGCCACGACCAGCCGGCCCGCCGCGCCGCCGCCACCTGCTCGGCTTCCAGCTGCTCGGCCAGCCGCCGCAACCTTGCGACCGCGCGCAGCGCGATGTCGGGGTCGGAGCTGCGCACCGTGTGCTCGAAGTCGGTCATCAGGCTCACCGCGTCAGCATATGCTGACACCTTGACACCGTCAACATATGCTGACGGCCCGACACCTTGGTACTAGGACCTTTGCGGCTTCCCCCACCTCGGGACCGCCGCCAGGGTGACCGCATGATCTTGAAATCCCGCCGCGCCCGGAAGTGGGCGATCGTCGTGGCGAGCGTGCTGGTCGTCGTGGTCGCCGGGGCGGTCACGCTGTTCGAGGTGTCGAAGTCGCCGACCTTCCAGTTCTTCGGCACCCTCGTGGACCGCGTCGACACCACCGAGAAGGTCGTCGCCCTCACCTTCGACGACGGGCCCGATCCCGCGGGGACGAAGACGATCCTCGACACGCTGCACAGCCGTCAGGTGCCCGCGACCTTCTTCCTCATCGGCCGGGACATGGCCGCGCACCCGGACCTCGCCCGGGACATCGCCGCCGCCGGGCACGAGCTCGGCAACCACAGCTTCAGCCACGACCGGATGATCGGCGTGACGCCGTCCTGGATCGCCGACGAGGTCGAAGCCACCGACGCCCTCATCCGCGCGGCCGGGTACACCGGCGACATCCTCTTCCGGCCTCCGAACGGCAAGAAGCTCTTCGCCCTGCCGAGCTACCTGTCCGAACACCACCGCACGACGATCACCTGGGACGTGGCGCCGGATTCCGACGGCACCCCGCCCACCGCCACCGTGGAACGGGCCGTCGTCGACCAGGTCCGGCCGGGCTCGATCGTCCTGCTGCACGCCATGTACGCCTCGCGTGAGCAGACGCGCCGGGCCATCGGGCCGATCCTCGACCAGCTCAAGCAGCGCGGCTTCCGGTTCGTGACCGTGTCGCAGCTGCTGGCAGCCCGACACTGACCACCCACTCGCCGTCCCGCGGGCCGTGGGTCAGCGCTCCCCCGGCCGCCGCGGCCTGCTCGGCGAGCCCGGCCAGCCCGTAGCCGGCACCCACCCGGGACGTTCCCTTCAGCGCGTTGCGCGCGGTGATCGTCACCCGCTCCCCCGCCTCGACGTCGAACCGCAGCCGGACGCCGGGACCGTTGTGGCGCAGGGCGTTCACCGCGGTTTCGGCGATGAACCGTTCGGCGAGCTCCCGCACCGGGGGCGGCAGGGCGGGCAGCACCGGGTCGCGGTCGAGGACCAGCCCCGCGGTGCGCAGCCGGGCCAGCACCTCGGCGAGGTCGGGGGCGCGTTCGGCGTCGTCGCGCAGGTCGTCCAGGGTGCGGCGGACGAGCGTCAGCGCGCCACGGCCGGCGGCCAGCAGCGTGTCGAGGCGGGCGCGGTCGGCGTCGGTCAGGTCGCCGACCGCGCGCAGCGTCTCGGCCTGCACGAGCATGACGGCGGTGGTCTGGGCGAGCGTGTCGTGCAGCCGCCGGGCCGCGCGCTCGGCCCGGTCGGCGAGTGCCCGACGGCGTTCGGCACCCAGCAGCCAGGCCACCGCGCTGATCGTGACGACGAGGAGCGTGCCGTCGAGCGGGCCCTTCGCCGGGTACACCGCGGCGCCGGTGGCGAGCGCCGCCGCGGCCGCGAGCCACCGCTGCGGTGTGCTGTGGAGAGCGAGCAGCACCGGCACGTACATCGTGTTGCGCGGCTGTTCGAGCAGCAGGTGCCCGGCCGTCGCGAGGGTCACGACCACGAGCACGAGGGCCGGCGCGCGGCGCGACCACAGCAGCGGGACGAGCTGGGCGGTGCTGAGCCCGGCGGCGAGCCACCCCTGCTGCGGCGTCCACGCCCCGCTGGCGAAGAACACCGCGGCGACGGCCGCCGTCGTGACGAAAGACTGACGCATGGGCCGACAGTAGAGTGCGGGCATGATCCGGGTGCAGGTCGTCGACGACCACGCGCTGGTGCGTGAGGGCATCGCGCTGATCCTGGGCGCGCAGCCGGACCTCGAGGTGGTCGCGCAGTACGCGAGCGGCCCGGAGCTGCTGGCGTCGCCGGTGCCCGCCGACGTCGTCCTGCTCGACCTGTACCTGCCGGGGTTGGACGGACTCGAAGTCCTGCGCCGGCTCGGCCCCTCGGCGGCGCGGGTCCTGATGCTGACGACGGTCGGCCGGCCGCGGGAGATCCGCGAAGCCCTGAGTTCGGGTGCGGCGGGGTTCGTGCTGAAGGACGCCTCGGGCGACGAACTCGCGGCGGCCGTCCGGGCGGCCCACCAGGGCGTGACGGCCTTGAGCCCGGCGGCGGCCTCGGCGTTGAGCGGCGGCGGTGCACTGACACCGCGGGAGCGCGACGTGCTGGAGCTGCTCGGCGAGGGACTGTCCAATAAGGACATAGCGGCCCGGCTGCGACTGGCCGAACGAACGGTGAAGGTCCACGTCGGCAACGTGCTGGCCAAGCTCGGCGTGACCAGCCGCACCCAGGCGGCGCTGGTGGCCAGGGACCGCTGAGGGAAAAGTGCGGCGCCCGCCGTGGTGACCGGGACGGCGAGCCGGGCGCGCAAGCGTTTGCCGGCGACCGCCCGGTGCGCGGTGGGCAGCGGCAGGTCACCCCGTGACGTACCGGGTCAGCATCGCGACCATCTCGTCCTCCAGCCGCCGGGCGTCGACCGGGTCGGGTTCGGCCAGCAGGTCGTGGACGGCCAGCTCGACCGTCGCGATGACCAGGCGGGCCGCCGTGGCGGTGTCGGCGACGCGGACCTCGGGGTGGCCCTCCAGCAAGGCCTGGGTGTGGCCGGCCATGTCCTGCTTCACCCGGCCGATCCGCTCCAGCAGCTCGTTCGACCGCGGGGCGTGCTCCAGCAGCATGCGCAGCAGGTGGGGGTCGTCGCGGTGGGCCTCGACGGCGAGCCGGACGAAGACGCGGAAGACCTCCTCGATCGACTCGGGCAGCGGGCCGGTCAGCACCTTGGCCGCGGCCGCCGTGCCGCCGTCGAGGTGCCGGGTCAGCAGCTCGGCGAGGATCGCGTCCTTGTTCGGGAAGTACTGGTACAGCGAGCCGATCGAGATGCCGGCGCGCTCGGCGATGCGGTTGGTGGTGCCGGCGGCGTAGCCGTGGTCGCCGAAAACGTGAGCAGCCGCGGTCAGGATCCGCTGCCGGGTCAGCTCGGCGCGCACCTGCCGCGGCTGTTTACGTGGCTGGATGCGGCGCTGGTCCGACGGCACGGGATCCTCCGGGAAAGCGAGTAGTCAAGATCTGAATATTTGCTCATAATTGTGCCATGACCAGCACAAATACGCTGCCCCGCGTCTCCGCGGCCGAGGTGCGGGCCCGGCTGGGCGAGCCCGAGGCGATGATCAAGGCCAAGATCGGCGGCCACCTCGACCGGCACGCCCGCCGCTTCATCGCGCACTCGCCGTTCCTGACGCTGGCCACCGCGGACGCCGCGGGCCGTGCCGACTGCTCGCCCCGCGGCGATTACCCCGGCTTCGTCAAGGTCCTCGACGAGCACACCCTGGCGCTGCCCGACCGGCCCGGCAACAAGATCGCCGACTCCTTCCGCAACATCGCCGAGAACGACGGCGTCGGCCTGCTGTTCTTCGTCCCCGGCATGCGGGAAACGCTGCGGGTCAACGGAAGCGCGTACGTCACCGACGCCCCGGACGTCCTCGCCCGGATGCGCACCGAGGCCAAGGCACCGGAGCTGGCGATCGTCGTCGACGTCGCCGAGGTGTACTTCCACTGCGGCCGCGCGCTGATCCGCTCGCGCCTGTGGGACCCGGCGAGCCAGGCGCTCGCGGCGGAACTGCCGTCGGCGGGCGAGGTCGCCGGCGAGATGATGAACGTCGACCCGGCGCTGCTCGACCAGCTCCTCGAAGCGGGCTACCGGAAGCTGTACTGACATGCAGAAGACGATCCTGGAGCGCATCGAGCGCGTGACCGAAGACGTCGTTTCGCTGGTCCTGCGCGGCGACGAAGGCCCGTTGGCGCCGTGGGAACCGGGCGCGCACATCGACCTGGAGCTGCCGAACTGGCTGACGCGGCAGTACTCGCTGTGCGGTGACCCCGGTGACCTCTCGGCCTACCGCATCGCGGTCCGCCACGACCCGCTGAGCCGCGGCGGCTCGGAGTACGTCCACCTGTTCCTGCGACCGGGGCGGACGCTGACGGTTTCCCTGCCCCGCAACCACTTCCCGCTGCGGCCCGCGCCGGAGTACCTGTTCGTGGCGGGCGGGATCGGGATCACGCCGATCCTGCCGATGCTGCGGTCCGCCGCCGCCTCCGGTGCCGCGGTGACACTGGCGTACGCGGGCCGTCCGTTCGCCGCCGAACTCGCGTCGCGGTACGGGGACCGCGTGCGGCTCGGCCGACCCGACCTCGCGGCGCTGGCCGGGGAGTTCCCGACGGCGGAGGTGTACTGCTGTGGCCCGGCGTCGCTGGTGGACGCGGCCGAGGCGGTGTTCCCCGCGGTGCACACCGAGCGGTTCGAGCCCACCCGGCGGGCGTTCGGGCCGGACACCCCGTTCGAAGTGGGGTGCGCCCGGTCCGGGGGCACGATCCAGGTCCCGGCCGACGAGTCGCTGCTGGACGCGCTGAACCACGCCGGGCGGCCGGTGCCGTCCGCGTGCCGGGAGGGCGTCTGCGGCAGTTGTGAAGTGCGGGTCGTGAAGGGTGAGCCCGAGCACCGCGACGACATCGGCGCGGCGGCGGGCCGGATGTACCCGTGCGTGTCCCGCGCGCTGTCCCCGCGGCTCGTGCTGGACGTCTGATGTTCCCGAAGGTGCGCCGCCCCCGGACGCGGCGGATGATCACCCTGGAAGTCCGCGCGACCACCGCGCCCAGCCCGGCGTTCCGCACGATCACCCTCGGCGGTCCCGGGCTGGCGGAGTTCGAGCCGGCCGGCGACGACCAGGCGGTGCGGCTGTTCTTCCCGCGCGTGGGTCAGGATCGGCTCCGCATGCCCACGCTGGACAACGAGGGCTGGATGGCCGAACTGCTCGTGCTGCCGAAGTCCCGCCGCCCGTGGGTCCGCAACTACACGATCCGGCGGGCCCGGCCCGGCGAGATCGACATCGAGTTCGCCCTCCACGACGGCGACGCGCCCGCGGCCGACTGGGCGCGCCGGGTGCGCCCGGGCGATCCGGCCGGCGTCTTCGACCTCGGCGTCAGCTACCTGCCGCCGCCCGGGGTGTCGTGGCAGCTGCTGGCCGGGGACGAGAGCGCGCTGCCCGCGATCCTGGCGATCCTCGAGCACGCCGGGGCCGGCCTCGTGGCGGAGGTGTTCCTCGAAGTGCCCTCCCCGGCGGACGTGCGGGAGATCGAGGCACCGCCCGGGGTGCGGGTGCACTGGCTGCCCCGCCCGGGGCCCGGCCGGCGTCCGGGCGCGCTGGCCCTGGCGACGATCCGGGACGCCGTCCTGCCGTCCGGGCCCGCCTACGCGTGGGTCGCCGGGGAGGCCGCGCTGGCCACGGGCGTGCGCCGCCACCTGGTGCGCGACCGCGGCTGGCCGAAGGCGGACATCGCGTTCCTCGGCTACTGGCGCCACGGCCGCGCGGCGCCCGGCTGAGCCAGCGGCCACGCGACGACGTAGCAAGCCACCGCCACGAGCCCGCCCCGGACCGCGCCGATCAGCAGGCAGCGCACCCAGTCGTAGCCGCTGACCTCGCTCACCGGGTCCGTCAACCCGAGCAGCGCTCCCACCACCAGCCCCGCACCGAGTCCGGCCGCCACCACCCACCGGCCGGTGCGGGGCAACGCCGGCCATGCCCGCGAACCCCGCGGGACCCGGCGGTACCAGCGCACGACCAGCACCGCGAGCAGGAGCAACCCGCCGGCGGACGACACGTACCCGATGACGTTGTACAGGCGGTGCGGGCCGACGACGGAGACCCGCAGCCCCTTCCAGTGCCGCACGGCGAAGCCGTCGGTGTGGGTGAACGCGTCCCAGAACAGGTGGGTGGCCGCCCCCGCGACGACCGAGACCACCGCGCCGAGCCACGGGACCCGGCCGGGGCGCGGCACCCGCTCCCGCCAGCCGGCCGGCCCGAACGCCAGGGCCGGCGCGAGGACGGCGTATCCCACCGCCACGAGCACCAGCCCGAGCAGCAGGTCCACGCTCACCAGCCCCACCGGCTCGTGGGTCAGCTCCCCGCCGGGGAGCGGCACGTAGTACGCGACGTCGGGCGCGAGCGAACCCGCGACCAGGCCGGGCCGCCAGAGCCACCGGGCCAGCGGCACCACCGCGGCCGGGTGCGCGAACGTGAACGGCAACGGACTCCCCCGGGGTCGGCTTGACCGGCCGCCCAGCTCAGGGCGGGTACCATCGCGGCGAGGAGGCAGCGTGGGCGAACTCGGGCTGGCCGACACGAACGGCATCCTCGCGCTGCCCTGGGTCCGCCCGGACCGGACCAGTGCCGGCCTCGGCTGGGACCGGGTCTACGTCTCCCGGCAGCGGGAACGCCCGTACCGCGCCGAGTTCGGGGCCGCCGGCAGCCACCAGCTGATCCTGCACCTCGACGGCCCCGTGACCGTCCGGCGCGCGGTCGGGACCGCGCGCGAGCAGAGCCGGCGGATGCCCGCCGGCGGGCTCTTCCTGCAGCCGTCGCACGCCGAGCTGTCCGTCGAGCTGGGCGGGGCGCTCGACACCGTGCACGTTTACCTCGCCGACGTCGCCGTCCAAGAGGCCGCCGGGGAGACCGTGCAGCTCGCCGAGGAGCTCGGCAGCCACGATCCGCTGCTCGAACAGCTGGTGCTCAGCCTCGATGGCGTCGTCCGCGACTGGGAGCCGGGTGCCCGGACCTACGCCGACCAGCTCGGCGCGCTCGTCGCCGCCCAGCTCGTGCGCCACCACCGCGCCGGGCACGTCCCGGAGCCCGAGCCGGCCCGCGGCCTGTCCGACCGCCAGTTCGCGGCGGTCCGCGACCTGATGGCCGAACGGCTGGCCGAGCCGGTGCCGCTGGCCGACCTGGCCGACCTCGCCGGGCTGAGCGTCAGCCAGTTCTCCCGCCGGTTCAAGGCCCGCACCGGCCTGCCCCCGCACCGCTACCTGCTGCGGCTGCGCGTCGAGCGGGCCGGGCTGCTGCTGCGCACGGGCGACGACCCGATCGCCGAGATCGCCGTCCGCTGCGGGTTCTCGCACCAGGAGCACCTCACCCGGGTGCTGCGCGCTCAGCTCGGCACCACACCGGCCGCTCTGCGCCGCCTCGGCTGACACACGCGCGTTTCGTGCCGTCGAGCAGCACGAACGTGCAGGACCGGGCCTCGTTCGCGGCCGGATACTGCCTCGCATGACCTCGTTCAGCTACGCCGCGAACCCCGTCCGGGTGGTCTTCGGCTCGCTCGGCACGCTCGGCGCGGAGGCCGACCGGCTCGGGCTCGGCCGGGTCCTGCTGATCGGCCGCCCGCGCCACGGCGACCGGGCCGCCGAGGCGCTCGGCCCCCGGCTGGCCGCGCGCTTCGAAGACGCCACCGAGCACACGCCCGTCGACGTCACCGAGCGCGCGCTCAAGGTCGTCGCCGAGCACGACGTCGACGGGGTCGTCGCGATCGGCGGCGGCTCGGCGACCGGGCTGGCCAAGGCTCTCGCCCTGCGGACCGGCCTGCCGCAGCTGATCGTCCCGACGACGTACGCGGGTTCCGAACTGACCGCCGTCCTCGGCGAGACCGCCGACGGGCGCAAGACCACGCACCGGAACCCGGCGGTCCGGCCGGCGATCGTCCTCTACGACGTCTCGCTCACGCTGTCGCTGCCGGTCCCCGTGTCGGCGGCGAGCGGGCTGAACGCGCTCGCCCATGCCGTCGAGGCGCGGTACGCCCCGGACGCCAACCCGATGACCGACCTGCTCGCCGCCGAAGCGATCCGGCTGCTCACCGGCGCCCTGCCGCGGATCGCCGCCGATCCGTCCGATGTGGACGCCCGGACCGACGCGCTCCGCGGCGCCTGGCTCGCGGGGACGTGCCTCGACGCGGTGCGGATGGGCCTGCACCACCGGCTCTGCCACCACCTCGGCGGCAAGTTCGGGCTGCCGCACGCCGAAACCCACGCCGTCCTCCTCCCGTACGTCATGGCGCACCAAAGGCTCGACGACGCCGCGGAGGTGTTCGACCTGGCCGCGTCGCTCCCGATCCCGCGCTCGCTGGCCGAGCTGGGCCTCACCGAAGCCGACCTCGACGGCGAACCGGAAGCGGACCTGCTGCGTCAGGCGCTGCACGGCACCCGGCCGGCCACGCGCCCGAGCCTCAAGGCGCTCACGAAGCAGGTCGTCGACAGCTTCGCCGGCGCGCCGGACCGCGTGCGCCTGCTGCTGAGCGACCTGGTCGAGACGCTGCACGGCTACGCGATCCGCACCGACCTCACCCAGGACGAGTGGGAGTACGCGATCGGCTTCCTGACCCGGGCCGGGCACATCACCACCGACACGCGGCAGGAGTTCATCCTGCTGTCGGACACCCTGGGCGTGTCGAGCGTCGTCGACGTCCTGACCAACTCGCGTACACCCGACACGACGCCGTCGGCCGTCCTCGGCCCGTTCTACGTCGACGGTCCGCCGGAGACACCGCAGGGCACCGATCTGGCCGCGGGCCTGCCCGGTACGCCCCTGGCCGCGGACATCCGCGTGGTCGACACGGCGGACACCCCGGTCCCGGACGCGATCGTCGACGTCTGGCAGTCCAATGAGGACGGTTTCTACGACGTCCAGCTGCCCGACGTCGACGGTCCGGTGCTGCGCGCCCGCTTCCGCACCGACGCCGACGGGCGGCTGCGCTTCCGGACGATCGTCCCCAGCGCGTACCCGATCCCGGCCGACGGCCCGGTCGGGCAGCTGCTGGACGCCGTCGGGCGGCACCCCTACCGGGCGCCGCACGTGCACTTCATGATCGCCAAAACCGGCTACCGCACGCTGATCACGCAGCTGTTCGTCGCCGGCGGGGAGTACCTCGACTCGGACACCGTGTTCGGCGTCAAGGACGGCCTGATCGTCGACTTCACCGACGGGCTCGACTTCACCTTCCGGATTTCAGGGAGCAGCGCATGACCTACGACACCGACGTCATCGTGGTCGGCAGCGGCCCGGCCGGCGGCTCCGCGGCGCTGCTGCTCGCCACCTACGGCGTGCCGGCCGTGCTGGCGACCAAGTACGGCTGGACGGCCAACACCCCGCGCGCCCACATCACCAACCAGCGGACCATGGAGGTGCTGCGCGACCTCGGCGTCGAGGACAAGGCCCTGGCCGCCGGGACACCGCCGGAGCTGATGGGCGACACCGTGCTCTGCACGTCGCTGACCGGGCCGGAGATCGGCCGGATCGCCAGCTGGGGCACCGGCGACCGGTCGTCGTCGGAGTACGCGGCGGCGAGCCCGTGCCACATGATCGACCTGCCGCAGACCTACCTGGAGCCGATCCTGGTCAGCGAGGCCGCCGCGCGGGGCACGAAACTGCGGCTGGACACCGAGTTCCTGTCGTTCGCCCAGGACGATTCCGGGGTCGATGTGCGGTTCCGCGACCGCGTGCGCGGCGACGAGTTCACCCTGCGCGCCAAGTACCTCATCGGCGCGGACGGCGCCCGCAGCCGCGTCGCCGAACAAGCCGGCCTGCCGATCGCCGGGCAGACGGGCAAGGCGGGCAGCATGAACATCACGTTCACCGCCGACCTCGCGCGGTACGTGGCGCACCGGCCGAGCGTGCTGTACTGGGTGATGCGGCCGGGCGCGCACCTCGGCGGGATCGGGATGGGCCTGGTCCGGATGGTGCGGCCGTGGAACGAGTGGCTGCTGACCTGGGGCTACGACATCGCCCAGCCACCGCCCGAGGTCGACGCCGAGGAAGCGACGCGGCTGGTGCGGGACCTCGTCGGGGACCCGGCGCTGGACGTCGAGATCACCTCGACGTCGTTGTGGACGGTCAACCACAACTACGCGACCGAGTACCGCAGCGGCCGGGTGTTCTGCGCCGGGGACGCCGTGCACCGGCACCCGCCGTCGAACGGGCTGGGGTCGAACACGTCCGTCCAGGACTCCTACAACCTGGCGTGGAAGCTCGCGATGGTGCTGCGCGGCGAGGCGGGCGAGGGCCTGCTGGACAGCTACACGGCCGAGCGGGCGCCGGTCGGCAAGCAGATCGTCGACCGGGCGAACCTCAGCCGCGACCAGTTCGGGCCGATCTTCGCCGCGCTGGGGATCTCCGGCGACACCGACGCCGACGGCATCTCGGCCGGGCTCGAGACCTGCCTCGCGCCCACGGCCGAGGGGGCACGCAAGCGGCATGAGCTGGAGCAGGCGATCGAGCTGAAGCACTACGAGTTCAACGCGCACGGCGTCGAGCTGGATCAGCGGTACGTCTCCGGGGCGGTGCTGCCCGACGGCGTCCCGGCTCCGGTTTCCGATGGCGACCCCGAGCTGTTCCACCGGCCGAGCACCGAGCCGGGCGCGAAGCTGCCGCACGCGTGGCTGGTCGGCCCGCACGGCCGTCGTGTGTCCACTTTGGACCTCGTGGGCGGCGGCCGCTGGACGCTCCTGACCGGCCTCACCGGCACCCCGTGGCGCGACGCGGCAGCCAAGGTGGGCGCCGAGCTGGGCCTGGACCTGCGGACGGTCCGCATCGGCGACCCGGACGTCCGCGACGCCTACGGCGACTGGTCCCGCCTCCGCGGCATCGACGAGGCCGGTTGCCTCCTCATCCGCCCCGACGGCTACGTCGCCTTCCGCCACCCCACGCCGTCCCCCACCCCCGCCGAGACCCTCCTCCAGAACCTCCGCCACCTCCTGGCCCGTGATTGAACCCGGAACTCACGTGATTGAGCACGGAACTCACGTGATTGAAGCCGGAACTCGCGAGTTACGGTCCCAATCACGCGAGTTCCGGCTCTGATCACGCCAGATACGGCTCGGATCACGCGAGTTACGAGGTGGCGGTGACCTTGGTGAGGGTTACGGGGGTCTTCGGCGGGCCGCTGCCGTCGCCGATGCCGGGTTTTGCCGGGTCGATTCCGGCTCGGGCGATCGCGTCGAGGGTTTCCAGGCCGGCGTCGTCGATGCTGCCGAAGACGGTGTACTCCGGCGGGATGTCGATGTCGCCGAAGACCAGGAAAAACTGGGAGCCGCCGGAGTCCGGGGCCGTGGTCTTCGCCATCGCGAGGACGCCGCGGCCGTACGTCAGGCCGGGGAACAGCTCGTCGCGGATCGTGTAGCCCGGGCCGCCGGTGCCGTCGCCCACCGGGTCGCCGCACTGCAGCATCTGCAACCCGGTGACGACCGACAGGCGGTGGCACGACGTGCCATCGTAGAAACCCTGCCGGGCCAGGCTCAGGAAGTTGACCACCGTGCACGGCGCCAGCGCGCGGTCCAGCGTCAGCCCGATGTCGCCCGCGGTCGTCGCCAGCCGCACGCCGACCGTGCCCGACGACGGCGCCGGGCCGTCGGGCGGCAGCGCCACCTTCTTCGGGGCCGGCGAGCCGGTGTCCGGGGTGAACGCGCAGGTCACCGGGTCGGCCAGCGGCTTGCTCCGCTTCGGCATCGGCGCCCGGCCGCCGGGGATCGCGCCCGGCGTCCCGGGCGCGGCCGCCGAAGTCGACGGCGACGGTGCCGTGGTCCGGAACGCGCCGCCGGCCTGGCCGTCCGGCTCGCGCAGGAACCCCGGGTAGCCCCAGGCCAGGAAGGCCAGCGCCATCACCACGACGATCACGACCGACCCGGTGATCACCACGATCGCCAACGTCGACGACCGCTTCGGCGGGACCGGGGACGGCCACGGCGAATACGGGTACGGCGGCCCGGGTCTGCCGTCCGGCTCGCTCATCCACGCTCCCCTCGTCGGAGAGCACACCCTACTGCCGTCGGGACCGGGCGAAAACGGCGATCAGGGCAGGCCCCACGGCGCGCTCGGCCCGCCCGGCGCCACCGGCCGGACGCCGAAGTCCGGGCGATCCCCCTTCCGGTACACGAACGCGTCCTCACCGCGCCCGAGCTCGACCTGGACGTCCCCGCCGGCCAGCCGCCGCCAGCGGCGCGCCCGGCCGCGCGCGTCGGTCACCGCGAGCTCGCCGTCGATGCCCGGCCGCAGCACGCACGGCGCCCCGGCCTCGCTGTGCACCTTCAGCCAGCGCGTCTTCCCGCCGGTGCGGGACGCGCTGAGCAGGAACGCGCCTTCGGTGCGGAAGTCCCGCAAAGCGACGTCGCCCCAGGCCGCCGGTACCGCCGGGAACAGCCGCAGCACGCCACCCCAGCTCTGCACCAGCATGTCCTGCAGGGACTTCGCCGCCGACAGCGGCGTCTCGATGACCGGCCCGGACTCCTGGTACATCGTGTTCGGCTGGATGTACCGCCGCTGCAGCTCGCCGAGGTAGAACGCGGCCTGCTCGCCGCGCAGCATCTGCGCCGAGATCGACGCCGCCCCGGTGAACGTGTAGCCCTGCAGCGCGCCCTCGAAGCCGACCCAGTGGTTCAGCGACGTCTCGATGATCGCCCGGTGCTCCGGCTGCTCCCAGGTGACGTCGTAGAGCGGGTAGATCTGCAGCAGGTGCGAGTAGTGCCGGTGCGACTTCGCGAACGGCACCCCGGCGCCGATCATGTAGCCGTTGGCGTCGGCCGGGTAGTCGACGAGGTTCGCCAGCACGTTCCGCCAGCGCGGCGCCAGCGGATCGCCCGGTGCGTGTTGCAGGAGCGTCTTGCAGCCCCAGCGGATCAGCGAGAGGTCGTAGTTGCAGTCGGGGGCGTTGACACCGTACTCGGGCGAGAACGTCGGCGGCAGGTGGAGCCGGCCGTCCGGCCCGAGCGCGAGGAAGTGCAGGTAGTAGTTGATCGCCTTGCGCAGCAACGGGATCAGCGTGCCCCGGAGCAGGACGTGATCGAGAGTGTGCCGGTAGGACAGCCAGACGTTGTGCAGCGCCCAGGTCAGGTTGCCGACCTCCGGCGTCGGCGTGTCCTGCCCCGGGATCCCGACCGGGAACCCGCTGGTCGCGTTCGAGACGCCGTTGAGCAGCGTCATGTCGGTCGTCCGCGGGATCCCGGCCGAGTCGGCCTGGTACGGAGAAGCGACCTGCGAAGTCAGGTTGGCCCGGTACTTGTCCAGGGCGTAACTGACGGCGTCGAGCTCCAGGTGGTTGGAGCCGTGGATCAGCCAGTACTCGAGCTGGACGTTGAGGTTCCACCACGTCGCCGGCCACGGCGTGTTCTCCAGCCACGGCCCGGACGTCGCCATCACCGGCGCCTCGCGCCGCGCCGCCGATGCCACCTTGTACAGCTGGATCCAGTAGAAGCTCTGGAGCCGGGTGTCCGGAATGGACAGGAAGCTCTGCCGGTAGTAGTCGTGCCACCAGCGCCGGTGGTCCTGGGTCAGCGCGGCGAACGGAAGCGCCCGGCGGATCGTGCCCAGCGCCCGCGCGGCCGACGTCTTTCCGGGGTGCGACCAGGCCACCGACGTGTACAGCGTGCGGGCGCCGCCGCGCGTGACCTCCCGCCAGGCCGTCACGTGCTCGCCGCCGGCCAGCAGCGGCTGGACGGCCAGCCGCGCGTCACCGCTGCCCGACATTTGCACCGGCGGGTTCGCGGTGTACCCGGCCGGCGGCGGCTTGTTCCACACCGGATCGGCCCGCGGGCTGACCGCGACCGCCGGGTGGAACACCCACTTGAACCCGCGCTCCCCCTCGGACGGGCGGATCTCGACGGCCAGCAAAGACTGTCCGGTGTGGACGATCGCCCGCAGGCTCAGACTGCCCGCGGACGTCGTGATCGTCCCGGTCAGCTCGGCGTTCCACAGGTCCATCCGCCAGTCGATCGCGGTGATCGCGCCGGCCGGTTCGAGCGTGAAGTACCCGATCGGGAGCCGGGCCAGGCCGAACAGCGAGCCGAACTCCGGGCGGTGGTCCTGCACCTGGCTGTGCTGGACGTTGAACCGGATCGCGTTCTGCCCGGGCTCCGCGTAGATACCCGAGCCGAGATAGCCGTTGCCCAGGAACGGGCCCTCGTACCAGGTCTTCGGCAGCCGCCGCCAGTACAGGTCCGCGGTGCCGAGGAACCCGGCCCAGCCGAAGTCGTCGCCACCGGGTGCCGCGGCGGCGAAACCCGGCGTCAAGCCGGCGGCGGCGATCCCGGCGAGCGCACCACCGAGCACCGTCCTGCGGGTGATGTCCATTCGACCTCCTCGTCGAAGAGCGGTTCAGCTCGGCAGGCCCCACGCGGGTGCGGGGCCGAGCGCGGGGACGTCCCGCGGCCCGGAGTCCGGCCGCCGGCCCCGCGGGGTGACGACGGCGGTGCCGCCGCGGCGCAGCCCGATCGCGATCCGCCCCGGCCCGGCCGCGCGCCACGGCAGCCGGCGCCCGTGCTCGTCGCGGACGTCGACGTCCCCGGCGACGCCGTGCTGCAGCACCAGGGGCTCGCCGGCTTCGCTGTGCACGCGGACGAATTCGGTCGTGCCGTCGCGGCGGGAGGCGTCCACGAGGAACGCGCCTTCCGCGCGCAGGCCGGCGATCGAGGCGTCCCGCCAGGTCGCCGACACCGACGGGAAGACCTTGAGCACCCCGCCGGAGCCCTGCATCAGCATGTCCACCACGGACTGCGCGGCGGTGATCGGGCTTTCGATCGCGAAGTTGGAGCCCTCGCGGTACATCGTGTTCGCGGTCAGCTCGGTGTCGGCGACGACGTTCCGGTCGAGGAAGAACTTCAAGTACCGCAAGGCTTCCTCGGGCGCGTCCATCACCGAATTCATCGACGACGCGGCCGCGTAGCTGTAGCCGTGCCAGGCGGATTGGTCGGCGGCCCAGTGGGTGAACGTGCGGGTCATGAGGTCGCGGTCACCGAGACGGTCCCAGACCTTCTCGCGCAGCGGGTATAGCCACAGCAGGTGCGAGAAGTGCCGGTGCGACGCGGCCAGGGGGACGCCGTCCCCGATCAGCACACCGTCGGCCGGATCTTCGTGGTACGGCACGAGCTTGGCGCCGATCTCCCGCCAGATCGGCACGCGCGGCTCGTCGAGGCACAGGATCCGGGCGGTGTCGACGAGTGTGCGGGCCGCCCAGCGGATGAGCGACAGGTCGTAGGTGCAGTCGGGCGCGTCGGCGTACTCCGGGGAGCGGGTCAGCGGCAGGTGCAGCGCCCCGTCCGGGCCGGTGACCAGGAAGTGGCGGTAGAAGTTCAGCGCCTTGGCCAGCGTCGGGTACAGGACGTCGCGCAGCACGCCCTTGTCCATGTGGTGCCGGTAGGCCAGCCAGACGTTGTGCAGGCCCCACAGCAGGTTCCCGGTCTGGTCGGTCTTGGACGTCGTCCCGGGGACGCCCACCGAGCGCGTGCCGCCGGGCCGCAGCCGCCAGTCGCCGGGGTGCGAGAGGGCGTAGGTGTCGCCGTCGCGGTACGCGGGCGGGACGGACACCTCGAGGTTCGCGTGGTCGCGCCGGAAGGTCTCGGTGACGGCGTCGAGTTCGGGGTGGTTGGTGCTGTTGACGATCGGGTAGGTGACCTGGACGTTGAGGTTCCACCAGACGGCGGTCCAGCTGTTGCCGACCTCGGGGAACCACGGCCCCCACTCGGAGACGACCGGCCCGCCGGCCCGGGTGGCGGCGGCGATCTTGTACAGCTGGATCCAGTAGAACCGCTGCACCTGCTTGTCCGGCACCGAAACGAAGCTGCGCCGGTGGTAGTCGTTCCACCAGCGGCGGTGGCGGGCGAGCAACGCGTCCGGGCGGGCGGCAAGCGCTTTCTGCACGGCGTTGCGCGCGTCCGCGGTGTGCGTGGTGCCCGGGAAGCTGTAGGCGACAGTGGCGGCGAGGAGCCGTTTCGTGCCGATCGCGCGTTCCTGCCATGCGGTGGTGTACCCGCCCCCGGCGAGCAGGGGCTGCGCGCAGAAGCCGGCACCGAGCTCGGGCGCGGGGTTGGCGACGTACTCGGGCGGCTTGCGGACGGTCCGGGTGGTGGCGGATTCGAGCGGTTGGAACGCCCAGGCGGCCGCGGCTTCCCCGGCGCTCGGCGTCAGCGAGACGAGCAGCACGCCGAGGTCGTTGTGCACGACGGCGGAGAAGGCGACCGAGCCCTGAGTGGTGGTGATGGTGCCGCCGAGCTCGGCGTTGTAGAGGTCGAGCGTCCAGTCGACGGCGGTGATCGCGCCGGCGAGGGTGAGCGTGAGGTACCCGATGGGCAGGCGGGACAGCCCGATGCCGGCTTCCCACTGGCTGCGCTGGTCCTGCACCTGGGTGTGGCTCAGCATGAACTTGAGGACCTGCGGGCTCTTGCCGGCGTAGACCTGGACGCCGAGCGAGCCGTTGGCGAGGAACGGGCCTTCCTGCCAGTTCCTCGGCAGCCGCCGCCAGACCATCCGCGCATCCCGGGCGACGTCCCGGTACGGGTCGCCGCCGGCGAGCGCGGGCGGGGCCGCGCGAGCCCACAGCCCCCCGAAAGCGGCCGCCCCGGCGAGGACCGAGGCCGACCGGAGCACCGTCCGCCTGGACACAGAGTCCATGAAGCACCCTCCGAATTCATACTATGTTTCGGCGAGATCAAGCGGCGGCGTGCGGCCATACTTGCAGAGGGGTGCCCAAAACGCCAGAGGAGTTCACCCGGAAAGCGGCAGAGACATCCGATGAATCAGGGAAGCGGCGGCAGCGCCGGCGTGTACAGCCAGCGGGTGAAGAACGCGCTCAGCGACCGTCCCGCGTGGGCCTCGGCCGCCGCCACGAAAGCTTCCGTCGTGACCAGCCCGTGGCGGTGCTCCTCGGCCCACGACTTCAGCAACGCGAAGAACGCCGGGTCCCCGATCTCCGCCCGCAGCGCGTGCAGCGTCAGGCCGCCGCGCTTGTAGACGCGCTCGTCGAACATCCGGGCCACGCCGGGGTCGGCGATCCGGACGTCCGCGGGCTTGGCCTTGATCCGCGCGTACCAGCTGCGGGCCAGCGCCGACGCCGGCTGGCCGCCGATCTCCTCCGACCACAGCCACTCCGCGTACGTCGCGAAGCCCTCGTTCAGCCAGATGTGGCGCCAGTCCGCCACCGTCAGGCTGTTGCCGAACCACTGGTGGGCCAGCTCGTGCAGCACGAGCCGCTCGTGGGTGCGGCGGCCGTCGACGTGGTTGGCACCGAAGATGGCCATGCCCTGGGCCTCGATCGGGTCGTCGAGGTCGTCGTCGGTGATCACGATGACGTACTCGGCGAACGGGTACGCGCCGAACAGCCGCTGCAGGAACTCCATCATCCGGCCCTGGCGCCCGAAGTCGCGGTCGAAGAGGCGACGCAGCCGCGGGGGCACGGCCGCCCGCTGCGGCACCGTCTCGAAGATCGACTCCACCTGGCCGGTCGCGCGCCCGATGCCGAGGCTCAGCCGGCGCAGCCCGACCCCCGTGTGGGGGAACCAGCCGCGGCCGGACAGCTCGACCTCGTCGTAGCGGCCGATCTGGACGCTCATCAGGTAGGTCGCCGTCGGCTCGCGCCGCTCGAACACCCACCTCGTCGTGCTCGCCGACGTCGTCCGCTCGACCAGGGTGCCGGTGACCGCGACGAGGTACGGCGACGCCGTCGTCACGCTCACCCGGTAGGTCGCCTTGTCCGACGGGTGGTCGTTGCAGGGGAACCACGACGGCGCCCCGACCGGCTGGCTCGCCACCAGCGCGCCGTCGGTCAGCTCGTCCCAGCCGACGTCACCCCAGCGGCTGCGCACCGGGCGCGGGTTGCCGACGTAGTGCACCTCGACCGTGAACTCGGTGCCCGCCGGGATCGACTTCGCCGGCTTGACGTGCAGCTTCGCGCCGCGCTTGAGGTACTTCGCGGCCTTCCCGTCGACCAGCACGCGGTTGATCCGGAACTCGCCGAAGTCGAGGCTGACGCGGGAAAGCGCCTGCGTCGCCTCCGCGGTGATCACCGCCGACGCCGAAAGCCGGTTCGGCGCGACCTTGTAGTCGAGGCTCAGGTCGTAGTGCCGGGTCCGGTACCCGCCGTTGCCGTGGGCGGGAAGGTAGGGGTCACCCGAGGTGTCCGCGCCGGGAGCCGGAGCCGGAGCCTTCGAAATCACCCGTCGCGAACCTTTCGTCGTGCGTGCTGGAACCAGGCTCGCACGGACGGGTGAGTCCGGCGCGCCTGGTCCCGCTTTCGTTACTTACCGGTCCACGCGGAGATCGGGTTGCCCAGCCAGCGCGTGTCGGCCGGCACCTCGTCGCCGCGGGTCACCAGCGAACCGGGGCCCACCGTCGTCCGGGCGCCGATGCCCGCGCCCGGCAGCACGATGCCGTGCGGGCCGAGCGTGGCGCCCTCGCCGAGGGTCACCCGGGACATGCTCATGATCCGGTCGTGGAACAGGTGCGTCTGGACGACGCAGCCGCGGTTGATCGTCGCGCCGTCGCCGAGCTCGACGAGGTCGGCCTCGGGCAGCCAGTACGTCTCCAGCCAGACACCGCGGCCGATCTTGACGCCCATCGTGCGCAGCCACGCGGTCAGCAGCGGGGTGCCGCCGACCGAGCCGATCAGCCACGGCACCGCGAAGGCCTCGACGAAGGTGTCGGCCAGCTCGTTGCGCCAGACGAAGGAGCTCCACAGCGGGTGGTCGACCTCGCGGAACTTGCCGACCAGCAGCCACTTCATCACCGTCGCGGTCAGCGCCGCGACGATCCCGGCGGCCAGCAGGGCGGGCCCGGCCAGCAGCGCGGCGACGCCGAAGCCGAACGCCGAAGCCGTCCACAGCAGGCCGAAGGCGACCACGACGGTCAGCGCGACGCCGCACATGACCGGGATGATCCGGCACAGCTCGACCAGCGCCCGCGCGGCCTTGAGGTGCAGCGCCGGGGTGTAGGTGCGGCTCGTGTCGGCTTCGCCGACCGCGCGGCGGACCGGCAGCGGCGGCATCCCGAGGTACGACGAGCCCTTCTTGGCCTTCAGCGGCGTCGACGACAGGACGCCGACCAGCCCGCGCTTCGGCACCGAACGGCCGGGCGCGGTCATCCCCGAGTTGCCGAGGAACGCCTGCTTGCCGATCCGCGCCGGGGCGACGTGCAGCCAGCCGTGGTTGAGCTCGTAGGTGGCGACCATGGTGTCGTCGGCCAGGAACGCGCCGCTGTCGACCTTGGTCATCTTCGGCAGCGCGAGCACGGTCGACGCCTCGACGTTGCGGCCCACCTTCGCGCCGAGCAGCCGCAGCCACACCGGCGTGAACAGGCTGGCGTACAGCGGGAACAGGCCTTCGCGGGCCATGCTCATCAGCCGTTCGGTGGCCCAGACCTGCCAGGCGACGCGGCCGTGCACCGGGTGGTAGCCCTCGACCATGCCGATGCTCAGCGCCCGGACACCGATGAGCACCAGCAGCATGTACGCGCCGAAGTACGCGGCGGTCGCGGCCGGCACGAAGACCAGCGCGCGGGTGAACGCGTCGAACAGCGTCGGGGCGCCGGCGATGCCGTAGCCGAGCACCGCGACCCCGGCCAGCGCCGCGATGCCGGGCAGGAAGCCGAGGAGCAGCGAGGTCGCGCCGTAGACGGCGGCCCAGAAGTGCGAGCGCGGCGGGCGGCTCGACGGCCACTTCAGCGCGTCACGCTCGTCCTTGCCGACGCGGGTGGCGGGCGAACCGGCCCAGCGCTGCCCGGCCGGGACGGCGCCGCGGACGGTCGACCCGGCCGCGATCTCCGCGCCCTTGCCGATGCGGACGCCCGGGAACAGCGTGCTGCGCGCACCGACGCGGGCTTCCGCGCCGACGCGGACCTTGCCGATGTGCACGACGTCGCCGTCGACCCAGTGGCCGGACAGGTCGACCTCGGGCTCGATCGCGGCACCGCGGCCCAGCTTGAGGAAGCCGGTGACCGGCGGCGGCGAGTGCAGGTCGACGTCCTTGCCGATCCGCGCGCCGAGCGCCTTCGCGTACGTCGTCATCCAGGACGCGCCGGCGACGCTGTCCGCACCGGAGAACCCGGCCAGCTTCTCGGCCGTCCACAGTCGCAAGTGGACACTGCCGCCGCGCGGGTAGGTGCCGGGGCGGACCCCGGACAGCAGCACGCGCGCGCCGCCCGCGGCGATCGCGATCCGGCCCGCCGGGCTGAACAGCACCACCCAGGCCAGGCCGAGCCACGCCCAGCTCAGCGTCGGCGCCCAGGCGAACCCGAGCACGGACAGGACATTCGACAGCGCGGCGGCCAGGGTCACCCAGCGCAGTCCGACCAGGCCCATCAGCGGGACCATGAGCAGCGTCTGGACGACCCCGGCGCGGCGCTTCGTCGGCGCGATGTCCCGGCGTTCGGTGGCCTGCCCGCTCAGCGCGTCCAGCATCGCGGCCAGCGCGCCCAGCTTGGGGTGGGCGTAGATGTCGGCGACCGACACCTGGGGGTGCCGGGTGCGGATGCGGGCCACCACCTGGGCGGCGGTCAGGCTGCCGCCGCCGTGGGTGAAGAAGTCGGCCTTCGGGCTGTCGACCGACACGCCGAGGATTTCGGCCCAGCCTTCGGCGAGCCACGTCTCGGTCGGGGTCAGCCCGGAAGCCTCCACGGTGGACAGCGGCCACGGGAGGGCGTTGCGGTCGACCTTGCCGGAGGTGCGGGTCGGCAGGTCGTCGACGACGGCGAGCAGCGGGACCAGCGCGGCGGGCAGGTGCTCGCGCAGGCGGCTCGCGGCCTGGTCATGGTCGAAGTCCTCGCCCGCGGGCACGACGTACCCGACGAGGACCTGGTTGCCGGCCTTGGTGCGGCGGATCGCGGCGGCCGCGCCCTGCACGCCCGGCAGGGCCTGCAGCGCGGCGTCGACCTCGCCCAGCTCGATGCGGCGGCCGCCGAGCTTGACCTGCTCGTCGAGGCGGCCGAGGAACAGCAGGCCTTCTTCTTCGGCGCGGACCATGTCACCGGAGCGGTAGGCGCGCTGCCAGCCCAGCGACGGCAGCGGCGCGAACTTCTCGGCGTCCTTGGCCGCGTCGAGGTAGCGGGCCAGGCCGACGCCGCCGATGACGAGCTCGCCGGTCTCGCCCATGGCGACCGGCTCACCTTCGTCGTTCACGACGGCGAGCTGCCAGCCGACGAGCGGCAGGCCGATCCGCACCGGGCCCTCGCCGGTCAGCTGCGCGGCGCAGGCGACGACGGTGGCTTCGGTCGGGCCGTAGGTGTTCCAGACTTCGCGGCCTTCGACGGCAACGCGCTCGGCCAGCTCCGGCGGGCACGCTTCACCGCCGAAGATGAGCAGGCGGACGTCTTCGAGGGCGTCGGCGGGCCACAGGGCGGCGAGCGTCGGCACGGTCGAGACGACGGTGATGCGCTGCGCGACCAGCCACGGGCCGAGGTCGACGCCGGTGCGGACCAGCGCGCGGGGCGCCGGGACCAGGCAGGCGCCGTGGCGCCACGCCAGCCACATCTCTTCGCAGGAGGCGTCGAAGGCGACGCTCAGGCCGGCCAGGACGCGGTCGCCGGGGCCGATCGGCTCGTCGGTGAGGAAGAGCTCGGCCTCGGCGTCGACGAAGGCGGCAGCACTCGCGTGCGTGACCGCGACGCCCTTGGGCTTGCCGGTGGAGCCGGAGGTGAAGATGATCCAGGCGTCGTCGGCCGGGCCGGGGCGGCCGTCGCGGCCACCCGGGGTGCTGTGGACGTTGATCGTGCCGTCGGTGGCGACCGCGGCGACCTGGGCTTCTTCGAAGACGAGCTCGGCGCGCTCGTCAGGGTCGTCCGCGTCGACCGGCACGTAGGCGGCGCCGACGGACAGGGTGGCGAGGATGGCGACGTACAGCTCGGCGGTGCCGGAGGAGATCCGGATGCCGACGCGGTCGCCGAGGCCGACGCCGTAGCTGTTGAGGCGGCGCCCGTAAGCGTCGATCTCCTCGAGCAGCCGGCGGTAGGTCAGGGTGGTGGTGCCGTCGTCGATCGCGGCGGCGTTCGGGTGCCGCTCGGCGGTGGCGGCGAGGACGTCGAGGAGGGTGCGCTCACCGGCGCCGAGGCCGGACCAGAAGAGGGCGCGGTCGGCGACCGGGGCGAGCGTGACCTCGGCAGCGGACTCGGTGGGTTCGATGGTGACGGTCATCGGCCACTCACCCCGGGCAGGACAAAACCATGGGCGCGCAAGCCCACCACTCACCTTTCGGGAGCCTCAACCGGGCTCGCTCTCCGAATGAGGCGCCCGCAACGACCTTCAACCATACCCGCGGATCACCAAAAGATATCCCCAGGGTCACGCTCGCGTGTCAGACCTCACGATCACCGGCCTGACCAGCGTGATCCAGCTCGCATCTCGCGTGATTGAAGCCGGAACCGGCGTGATTGGGGCCGTAACTCGCGAGTTACGGCCCCAATCACGCGAGTCACGACCCTGATCACGCGAGTTACGGCAAATGACTCACCGGGTTCGGGCGGCTTTTCCGCCGACCTTCGGCTTCGCCTTCTTTTCCCGGACGCGCACATTCACCCGAACGGGGCTGCCGGTGAAGCCGAATTGCTCACGGAACTTGCGTTCGATGAAGCGGCGGTAGCCCGCCTCGAGGAAGCCGGTGGTGAACAGCACCAGCGTCGGCGGGCGGATGCCGGCCTGGGTCGCGAACAGGACCTTCGGCTGCTTGCCCGAGCGGACCGGCGGCGGGGTGGCCGCGATCAGGTCGGACAGCCACGCGTTGAGCTGGCCGGTCGGCACCCGCTGGTCCCACGACTTCAGCGCGGTCCGCAGGGCCGGCGCGAGCTTGCGCACCGAACGGCCGGTCAGCGCCGAGATGTTGACCTTCTCCGCCCACGGCACGCGGACCAGGCCGCGGTCGAGCTCGCGGACCATCGCGTGCCGGCGGTCCTCGTCGACCAGGTCCCACTTGTTGAACGCCAGCACGCAGGCGCGGCCGGCCTCGACGACCATGGTCAGCACCCGCAGGTCCTGCTCCGACAGCGGCTCGGCCGCGTCCAGCAGCACGATCGCGACCTCGGCCGCGTCGATCGCGGTCTTGGTGCGCAGCGACGCGTAGTACTCGGCGCCCGCGGCGAAGTTGACGCGCTTGCGCAGGCCCGCCGTGTCGACGAACCGCCACGTCTCGCCGTCCAGCTCGACCAGCGAGTCGACCGGGTCGACCGTGGTGCCGGCCACCGAGTCGACGACCGAGCGCTGCTCCCCGGACAGCTTGTTGAGCAGGCTCGACTTGCCGACGTTCGGCTTGCCGACCAGCGCGACGCGCCGCGGCCCCGACGTCGGGACGCCGCCCTCGCGCGGCGACTCGGGCAGGGCCTTGAGGATGGCGTCGAGCAGGTCGCCGGAGCTGCGGCCGTGCAGCGCGCTGACCGGGTGCGGCTCGCCGAGGCCGAGCGACCAGAGCGACGCGGTGTCGGCGAGCAGCCGGTCGTCGTCGACCTTGTTGGCGGCCAGCAGCACCGGCTTTTTCGAGCGGCGCAGCACCTTGGAGACGGCTTCGTCGGTCGCCGTCGCGCCGACCGAGGCGTCGATGACCAGCAGCACCGCGTCCGCGGTCTGCATGGCCAGCTCGGCCTGGGCGGCGACGGAGGCCTGCAGCCCGGTCGCGTCCGGCTCCCAGCCGCCGGTGTCGACCAGGGTGAACCGGCGGCCACCCCAGTAGGCGTCGTAGGCGACGCGGTCGCGGGTCACGCCCGGCACGTCCTGCACGACGGCTTCGCGCCGGCCGAGGATGCGGTTGACCAGCGTCGACTTGCCCACGTTGGGCCGGCCGACGACGGCGAGCACCGGCTGCCCGAGCGCGGCCTCCTCGGCCGCTTCCGCCGCCTCGATCTGCGCGTCGAGCGCGGCGAATTCGGTCTCGTCGGACCAGGTGCCGTCGACTTCGCCGACGCCGTCGTACTCTTCCATCACTACCCGATTTCCCTTATACCGCGCCGGATCCGTGTTCGGCACGCCAGTCGTCCAAAGTCTTCACGAGCGCCGCGAGCTCACCGCGCAGCTCTTCGGTGCCCTGGTCGAGCCCGGTCTTCCCGGGGCCGACTTTCGGCGTGAACGGCTCGCCCACGAGGATGTCCACCCGTGGCCGGAACCGCCGCTTGCCGTCGGCCGGCTTGAGCGTGCCCCGCGTCGCGACCGGGAGCACGGTCGCGCCGGAGGCCCGGACCAGCCAGGCCGCGCCGCGTTCGGCCGCGCCGACGTCCCCGGCACCGCGGGTGCCTTCGGGGAAGATCCCGACGACCCCGCCGTCCTTCAGGACGCCGACCGCGGTGAGCAGCGGCTTGCGGTCGATCTCGCCGCGCTTGAGCGGGATCTGCCCGATCGCCAGCAGGAACTTGCCGACGACGCCGCCGAACATCTCGGCCTTGACCAGGAACGCCGAACGCCGCGGAAGCATTCCGAAGATCAGCTGCGGCTCGATCATGGAGCTGTGGTTGGCGATCACGAGCAGCGGCCCGGTGGCGGGGACGCGCTCGCGGCCGTGCACCCGGATGCGGAAGGCCGAGCGCAGATAGTACCGGGCGAAGACCCGCCCGGCGTCGTGGAGCCTGCCGACGGATCCCTCGGGGAGTCCGTCACCGCTCATCGAGCGACCTCGGCGTTGCAGCCTTCGAGGATGCCGCGGTGGCTGGCCAGCTCGCTCAGCGCGACGATCACCTGGTCGATCGACAGCTCGGAGGTGTCGACGTGCACGGCGTCGTCGGCCGCGCGCAGCGGCGAGGCGGCGCGGGTCGAGTCGAGGTGGTCGCGGCGCTCGACGCTGGCCAGGGCGTCGGCGACCGACGACTGCCGCCCGGCGGCGGTGTCCTGGGTGCTGCGGCGCGACGCGCGGACGTCGGCCGAGGCGGTCAGGAAGACCTTGAGCGGCGAGTCCGGCGCGACGACGGTGCCGATGTCCCGGCCCTCGACGACGATCCCGCCGCGGTGCCCGACGACGTCATCGATGATCTGCCGCTGCCGCGCGACCAGCAGCTCCCGCACGTGCGGCACGGCCGAGACCGGCGACACGGCCTTGGTGACCTCCGGCCCGCGGATGTCGGCGGCGACGTCCGCACCGGCCAGGCGGATCTCGGGCCGGTCGGGGCTGGTGCCGATGGTGAACTCGGCGCGGTCCGCGACCTCGGCGACCGCGTCCTGGTCGGCCGGGTCGACGCCCGCGCGCAGCACGGCGAGGGTGACCATCCGGTACATGGCACCGGTGTCGAGGTAGCCGGCCCCGAGGCGCTGGGCGAGCTTGCGGGCGACGGTGGTCTTCCCGGTCCCCGATGGGCCATCCAGCGCGACCACACCACGTAGGGCTCCCGTCACCGGCACTCTCCTCGCGTTCTCGTCCCGTTCGGCGTCGTCCCCCATTCTGCCGGTCGGGGTGCGGGGGAGATCAGTCGGCCCGCGTGCCGAAGCGCGCCACCACCAGCGCGAGGCGCTCGTCACGGTGGGCGGGCGAGAGCCGGCGGCCCCGGTCCAGCGTCACCAGGCCGTGCAGGGTGCTCCAGAACACCTCGGTCAGCGCGCCCGCGTCCTGCTCCCCCGCCGTCGGCTCGACGACGGCGAGCAGTTCCGCGAAGCACGCCTTCATCACCTCCGGCGTGTCGTCCTCGGCGAACCGCAGCTCCGAGGCGTGCGTGAACATCGCGTCGTAGAGGCCCGGTTTGGCTTCCGCGAAGGCCACGTACGCCTCCGTCACCCCGCCGAGGCCGCCCGGACGCGCCGCGCCCAGCGTCGCCGCCAGCTCGGTGAAGCCCTCCAGCGCGGCCGCCGCCATGATCGCGTCCTTGCCGCCCGGGAAGTGGCTGTAGAGCACCGGCTGGCTGTACTCGATCAGGCCCGCGAGCCGCCGGGTGGTGACCGCGTCCCACCCCTCCGCCTCGGCCAGCTCCCTGGCCGCGGCGATGATCCGCTGCCCTCGCTCGGTCCGGTCGCGCACACGCCGTTGTCGCTGGGTCATGGATCACATGCTAGCACCGCTAGACAAACTAGCGCCGCTAGATTAGCGTTGCTAGTAATCCTAGCGATGCTAGAAAACCTGGAGGGAACACCATGCTCGTCACCGGCTACGTCCTCACCGCGCTCGTCTCGCTCGGCATCATCTACGTCGGCCTCAACTACCTCTTCGCGCCGGCGAAGATCGCCGTGGGCTTCGGCTTCCAGGCGGTCCCGGAGAACGCCGAGACCTTCTTGAACGTCAAGGGCGGCCGCGACATCGGGGCGGGCCTGATCCCCCTGGCCCTGATGATCTACGGCGACCCGCACGCGCTGGGCTGGGTCGTCCTCACCGCGGCCGCCTGGCCCCTCTTCGACCTGCTGATCGTCCTGCGCCACGGGGGCAAGAAGGCCATCGCCTTCGGCGTCCACGGCCTGACCTGCCTCGCGATGGCCGTCGCCGCCCTGCTCCTGCTGCTCGGCTGAATCCCCGCGAATCGGACACCTGGGTTACGGTGGTTGGGTGAACGTCGAAGTAACTCCTCTGCCCGGCATCGGGGTCCGCAAGGACTTCGCCACCCGTACCGGCCGCCGCATCGGCGTCGTCACCCAGCGGGACGGCCACATCGAGCTGATCGTGTCCAAATCGGACGATCCCGATGCCTGCGCCGCCTCGATCCCGCTCACCGCGGACGAGGCCGGCGCGCTGGCCAACCTGCTCGGCGCGCCGCAGCTGGTCGCGCAGCTGACCGAGGAGCACCGCGACCTGCCGGGGATCAGCACGCGGCAGCTGCCGATCAAGCCGTCCGGTCCGTTCGACGGCCGGACGCTCGGCGACACCGCGATGCGCACCCGCACCGGTGTCTCGGTGGTCGCGGTGGCGCGGGCCGGCCAGGTGCACCCGTCGCCGACGCCGGACTTCACGTTCACCGGCGGCGATCTGCTGGTCGCGGTCGGCACGAGCGAGGGCCTGGAAGCCGCCGCCAAGATCCTCAAGTACGGCTGAGCGGCCGATGGACCACACCGCGCTGTCCCTGATCGAACTGGGGGCGGTCTTCTTCGGGCTGGGCGTGCTCGGGCGCCTGGCCGCGAAGATCGGCCTCTCCCCCATCCCGCTTTACCTGCTCGGCGGCCTCTGCTTCGGCCAGGGCGGCCTGATCCCGCTGGGCGACATCGGCGGCTTCACGCACTTGGCCGGCGAAATCGGCGTCGTGCTCCTGCTCCTCCTGCTCGGCCTGGAGTACTCCGCGGCCGAGTTGTTCACCGGGCTCCGCCGGTCCTGGACGGCCGGCCTGCTCGACATCGTCCTCAACGCGGCTCCCGGCGCGGCCGTCGCGCTGCTGCTGGGCTGGGGCCCGGTCGGCGCGATGGTGATGGCGGGCGTCACGTACATCTCGTCGTCCGGCATCGTCGCGAAGGTCCTTGGCGACCTCGGCCGGCTCGGCAACCGCGAGACGCCGGTGGTGCTGTCGATCCTCGTGTTCGAGGACCTCGCGATGGCGCTCTACCTGCCGATCCTCACCGCCGTGCTGGGCGGGGTGTCGCTGCTCGGCGGTCTCGAGGCGGTCGGCATCTCGCTGCTGGTGATCACCGTGGTGCTGGTGGTCGCGCTGAAGTTCGGCCGGTACGTCTCGGCCGCGGTGGACAGCCCGGACCGCGAGGTGTTCCTGCTCAAGGTGCTCGGCGCGGCCCTGCTGGTCGCCGGCCTGGCGTCGGCGATGCAAGTCTCGGCGGCGGTCGGGGCGTTCCTGCTCGGCATCGCGATCTCGGGCTCGACAGCGGAGAACGCGACGCACATGCTGGAGCCGCTGCGCGACCTGTTCGCCGCGGTGTTCTTCGTGGTCTTCGGCCTCAACACGAACCCGGCGTCGATCCCGCCGGTGCTGGGCTGGGCGATCGTGCTGGCGGTGGTGACGACGCTGACGAAGGTGGCCACGGGCTGGTGGGCGGCGCGCCGCCAGGGCATCGGCAAGATGGGCCGGGCCCGGGCGGGAGCGGCGCTGGTCGCGCGGGGCGAGTTCTCGATCGTCATCGCGGGCCTGGCGGTGACGGCGGGAGCGGTCACGGGCGAACTCGCGGCGCTGGCCACGGCGTACGTCCTCCTGATGGCCATCCTCGGCCCGACGGCGGCCCGGGTGGTGGAGCCGATCGTCCGCGCCCTGCAACGCAAATCGGCCGCGCGGACGGCCCCGGCCGAGGCGAACTAGCGCAAGCCCGCCCAGCCCAGCCCCAAGCGCCCCAATGTGGCGTTCGGTGCATTGGACGCACCCAACGCCACCAACTTGTGG
>NZ_JBSGBK010000052.1:0-61143 GCF_053601215.1 Amycolatopsis sp. NPDC004772 | reverse complement strand
GGGCTGGCTGCACTTCTACAATCATCACCGACCCCACAGCTCAACCGGCGGCAAACCGCCGGTCACCCGGCTGACCAACCTCCCTGGACATCACAGCTAGAGCACGACCGTCGGCGTCACGACCGTTCGCCGGCAGGACACGTCACCCAGGTGCACGAGGATCTGCGTCGTCCCGCGCGGCACGTTGTCGAGCACGAACCGGCCGCCCTCGTCCGCCATGGTCGACGACGTCCCGTGCTCGGCCACCCGCACCTCGACGCCGTACTGGCCGGCGGGTACCAGCCAGCCGTCGATGCGGTGGAGCTTGCCCATCTTGGTCAGGTTGATCATCACCGTCAGGTCGCTGACGGTGAACGTGATCGTGCCGGTGCCGCCGCCGCGGACGCCGGCCAGGTTGTCCAGCCGCTCCCAGCGGGCGACCTCGACGTCGAGGTCCTCCAGGGCGAGCGCGAATTGGACCCGCTGCACCAGGTCTCCCGGTGGCGGGTCCAGCTCGTCGAGGAAACGGCCGATGTCGGCCAGCAGCACGTCGTCACCGAAGGAGGCTTGGCCCCCCGGCGCCCCGAGGTCGTTCATCGGCTTCCCCCTTCACTGGCGAGGAGATCGCGCATCTGGTCGAGGCAGCGACCCCTGGTCGGTCCGACACTGCCGCGCGGCATGCGCAGCGCCTCGGCGACGAGCTGGTACTCCGCCCGACCCGCGAGCACGGTCAGCCGGAGCAGTTCCTGACAGCGGTGGGGCAGCCGGACGAAGGCGCGCCAGACCCGGCGGTCGCGGTCGGCGCGGACGGCTTCGTCCTCGGGTGCCGGTTGGGTGCTCGGCATCGCCTCGGCCACCTCGTCACTCAGCGGCACCGGCTGCATGCGGCGGCCGAACGGGTGGGTGGCCTCGCGGCGGGTGGTGGTGATCAGCCAGGCGGCGAGGGCTTTGGGGTCGCGGAGCTTGCCGAGCTGGCTGAACAGCGCGAGCCAGACGGTCTGGACGACGTCCTCGGCGACCGCGCGGTCGAGCCCGTTGGCCCGGGCGACGTGCCAGACGAGCGGGGTCAGCTCTTCGACGAGGCGGGCCATCGCCCGGCGGTCACCGTCTCTGGCGGCCTGCATGCACGCAGCGTGCAGTTCGGCGCCGGTCAGGCCCTCCCACGGCGGATCTACCTCTGTGGTTTGCACGTCGGTCACCGTATCTGCCCCTCTTCGGAAGAGTCTTCGAGTCGGCGTTGGCAGTATCGCGGGTCCTTCGGGGGGAAGGAGCGTGCAGGTGGATCTCGGATACATCAAGGTCACTTACTTCGTCGGTCGTGCACTACCGGTCAATGGCAAATCCGTGAGGTACCGGCCGGCGCGCGTGGACCCGCACCGGCCGGTACTCCCCTCCCTCAAGGACCCGCTCCCCAACGGGCCCCCGCCGGATGTCCCCTCCCCCGAAGGGCACCCGGCCGACGGTGTCCGGAAGCCCCCTCGGCTCCCGGCCACCGCGATCACTGCGAACGCGACACCCCCTGTCGTGTTCCTCCGTGCTTGGCTGCTCCACAGGACGCAGTGAGGGCGCCGCCAGATACCCGAATCGCCGATTTTTTTTGAAGATCGACGCAGAGCTGCTAACTGATCACCGCGTGTGCCAGCATTCCGGCCCAGCGGGCGTAGCCGGCCGGGCCCGGGTGGAACCGGTCGCTCGCGAAGGCGGCCGGGTCCAGCAGCGCGGGATCCATCGGGAGGTGCCGGACGCCGGGGACCCTCCCGAGCGTCGCGGCGGCCTTGTCCAACGCGGCCGAACGAGCCGCAAGGACGTCACGCAGCGGGCGGGGCAGGGCCGGGAAGCGGGACATCGGCGGCACCCCGGCCAGCAGGACGTCGACCGGCCCCAGCCGCCCGCGCAGGTCGAGCACCAGGCGTAGGAGGTCGCGGCGGTAGGCGGGGGCCGTCCGGAGCTCGATGGTGTCGTTGACGCCGAGAGCGATCACGACCAGGTCGGCCGGGCGGACCAGCGGGACGAGCTCGGCGCGGACCACCCGGGCGTTGGCGCCGGTCCGGCCGACCGCCTGCCAGCGCACCGCCCGGCCGTCGCGGGCCAGCTCGCGGGCGAGGCAGCCGGTGAGCGCTTCCCCGTGGTCCGCCGCGCCGACGCCGTCCACTGTGGACTCGCCGAGCACGGCGAGCCGGAAGGGCTCGCCGGCACCCGGGACGAGCCCGTCCGCCGGCCCCGCCGCGCCGGGGAGCCGCGGGGTCTTGCGCTTGACGTACCGAGCCTGAGCGAGCAGCACCATCCCTTGACGCTAGCCGTGCGCGATCGAAACCTTCTGCCTGATCAGCGTGGGGTCGGCCACGGCGTCGAGCAGGTAGGCGGCGACGTCGGCGCGGCGGATGGTGAACGTGCGGACGTTCCCGTCGAGCCGGCTCCGCACGGCCCCGGTCCGCGGGCCGTCGAGCAGCATCGGCGGGCGGACGATCGTCCAGTCCAGGTCGGTCGCCTCGACCACGGCCTCCATCGCGAGCATGTCCGCCCAGCCGTGCTTCAGGAAGGTGTTGAGCAGCGGCTTCACCAGCGAGCGCGTGAAGAAGCCGTCCCCTTCCGTGTGCATGCCGCTGGCGCTGACGACCAGCAGGCGCTTCGCCCCGGCCCCGATCGCCGCGCGGGCCCCGTCCGCGCAGACCGTGGTCGGCCCGCGGTCGCGGGAGCCCACCGCCGAGATGACGGCGTCCCGGCCTTCGACGGCGGCCGCCAGCTTCTCCCGGTCGTGCAGGCCCGCGACGACGACTTCGGCCGGCAGCGCGAACCGGGCGGGGTCGCGCACCACCGCCGTCACGTGCCAGCCGCGGTCCAGTGCCTGCTTGACGACCTCGCCGCCGACGCCGCCAGTGGCGCCCAGCACGGTGATCCTCATCGGTTTCCTCCTCGGTTAGTGAACACTCACCAGGTAGGGTGAGTGTTCACTAACCACGCTGAGAACGCACTCAGGGAGCCGCTATGGGAAGCCGCGAAGAGATCGTCGCCGCGGCCGCGAAGGTGATGCGCGAGCAGGGCTACGCCCACGCGACGACGAAGGTCATCGCGCAGACCGCGGGTTACTCGGAGGCGATGCTCTACAAGCACTTCCGCGACAAGACCGACCTGTTCCGCAGCGTGCTGGCCGAGGAACTGCCCGCGCTGGGCACCCTCCTCGCCGAGCTGACCGCGGACCCCGGACGGGCGCCGCTGCGGGACAACCTCGTCCGCCTTACCCGGCTCGGCCTGGCGTTCTACGTCGACAGCTTCCCGATCGCCGTCTCGATGTTCTCGTCGAAGGAACTGCTGCGCTCCCACCGCGAACGGTTGCGGGGACACGGCCCGCACCTGCCCCTGCGCGGGGTCGCGGACTACCTGCGGGCGGAGCGGGCCCTGGGCCGGATCAAGGCGGAGGCCGACGTCGAGGCGGCCGCGGCCCTGCTGCTGGGGGCCTGCTTCCAGCAGGCGTTCCTGGCCACGTTCGAAGAGCGCGAGCCCGCCGACTTCGCCGAGCGACTCGCGGACACGTTGCTCGCCGCGTTGTAGCGGCTGCCGCCGGATGGCTGGAGTGGATCAGACCACCCTGCCAGCCGGCTCGGCCGAGGTCATGTTCCGGAGCGCGGCCACCCGGTGCGTGGCGACCCGGCGCGATTAGGCGTTCTTCTCCTCGCGCATCTTGTGCCAGCGCTCGTACATGTTGTTGAGCTCCTCGAGCATGAACGACAGGAAGTCCCGCATCTCGGCGAGCCGCTTGCCCGACGGGGTGTCCTCGCCGAGGGCGTCGATGCCGTTCTCGGCCGCGTCTCGCCACATGATGATCATGCGGTCGCGCTTCATGAACGTGGCGTACCAGAGGTCGTCGTAGAGGCGGTAGTGGTCACGGCGCTCGCCGGGCTCGCGCTCCTTGGCGACCAGGCCGATCTGCTCGAGGTAGCGGACCGCGCCGGACACCGCGGCCGGGCTGACCGACAGCTGGGCGGCCAGGTCGGCGGCGGTCAGCCGGCCCTCGTCGGTGGTCATCAGCGCGGCGAACACCCGCGCCGGCATGCGTTGCATCCCGATCTGCGACAGCACGAGCCCCAGGCTCTCGACGTACCGGCGGACGGCGTCTTCATCTCGCTGCACTTCAGGCGTCGTCATCGGCCCATCCTTCCGTACCCATCCCCCATGATCACTCGATCTAGACATTTTCTTAACTTCACAACTTCGTGAAGCGAGTGTAGCTTCCGAACCATGGAAAACGCCATTTCGGTCACCGGCCTGCACAAGTCGTTCGGCCGGACCAAGGCCCTCGACGGCCTGGACCTGCAGGTACCCGCTGGGGAGGTGCACGGCTTCCTCGGCCCCAACGGCGCGGGGAAGTCGACCACCGTCCGGGTGCTGCTCGGCCTGCTCCACGCGGACTCGGGGGACGTCCGGCTGCTCGGCGGCGACCCCTGGAAGGACGCCGCGAGCCTGCACCGCCGCCTGGCCTACGTGCCCGGCGACGTCAACCTCTGGCCCAACCTCTCCGGCGGCGAGGTGATCGACCTGCTCGGGCGCCTGCGCGGCGGCCTGGACGAGAAGCGCCGCGCGGACCTCATCGAGCGCTTCGACCTCGACCCGAAGAAGAAGGGGCGGACGTACTCGAAGGGCAACCGGCAGAAGGTCGCCATCGTCGCCGCCCTCGCCTCCCGCGTGGACCTGCTGATCCTCGACGAGCCGACGTCCGGCCTCGACCCGCTGATGGAGGCGACCTTCCAGGACGCCATCCAGGAGGAGCGCGAGCAGGGCCGGACCGTGCTGCTCTCCAGCCACATCCTCGCCGAGGTCGAGGCGCTGTGCGACAAGGTCAGCATCATCCGCAACGGCCGCACGGTCGAGTCGGGCACGCTCGCCGAGCTGCGGCACCTGACCCGGACGTCGATCACCGCCGAGCTCGCCGGGCCGCCGAACGGGCTCACCGAGCTGGCCGACATCCACGACCTCAAGGTCGAAGGCAACCGCGTCCGCTTCGACGTCGAGACGCGCTCGCTCGACGAAGCTCTCCGGCAGCTCACCGAGGTCGGCGTCCGGAGCCTGGTCAGCCAGCCGCCGACGCTGGAGGAGCTGTTCCTGCGCCACTACACGACCGAAGCGGGCGCGAAATGACCGCGACGCTCACCCGCCCCGAAGCCGCGGTGGCGCCCGCGCACGAACTGGCCGGCACCGGGCACCTCACCCGGCTCGCGCTGCGCCGCGACCGCGTGGTCCTGCCGATCTGGATCGTCCTGCTCAGCGTCGTCCCGGCGAGCACGGTCAACACGTTCACGCAGTTCTACCCGACCGTCGCCGACCGGCTCGCCCTGCAGGCGGGCGCGAACGCCAACCCGTCCTACGCGCTGCTCTACGGCCCGCCCTTCGACCTCACGACGGCCGGCGGGTTCATCGCCTGGCGCATGTGCGGGTTCCTGGCGCTGCTCACCGGGCTGATGGCCGTCTTCACGGTCACCCGGCACACCCGCGCCGAAGAGGACACCGGGCTCGCGGAACTGCTCGCGTCCGCGGTGGTCGGCCGGTACGCGGCGTTGACGGCGGCGCTGCTGGTGGCCGGCGGCGCGAGCGTGCTGACCGGGCTGATCCAGGCGGTCACGCTGATCGGCGCCGGCCTGCCCGCGGCCGGTTCGCTCGCCTTCGGCGCGGCGGAAGCCCTGGCCGGGCTGGTGTTCACGGCCGTCGCGGCGGTCGCCGTCCAGCTGGCCGAGTACTCCCGGACCGCCAACGGCATCGGGACCGCCGTGGTCGGCGCCGCGTTCCTGCTCCGCGGCGCCGGGGATTCCACTGTGGACGCCCGCTGGCTGTCCTGGCTGTCGCCGATCGGCTGGGTGCAGCAGGTGCGGGCGTTCGCCGGGGAACGCTGGTGGGTGCTCCTGCTGCCGGCGGGGTTCGCGCTGGTCGTCGGCGCGGCCGGGTACTGGCTGCTACCCCGCCGCGACGTCGGCGTCGGCATCCTGCCGCCCCGCCCGGGTCCGGCCCGCGCCGCGGCGAGCCTGCGCTCCCCGCTCGCCCTCGCCTGGCGGCTGCACCGGGGTCCGCTGCTGGGCTGGCTCATCGGCACGGCCGTGGTCGGCGCGGTGTTCGGCTCGATCGCCAGCGGCATCGGCGACCTGGTCGGCTCGAGCCCGCAGGCGCAGCAGATCTTCGAGCGGCTCGGCGGCAGCCACGCGCTGACGCAGGCGTTCCTCGCCGCGATGGCCGGGATGTTCGCCATGGTCGCGTCGCTCTACGGCGTCCAGGCGGTGCTGCGGATGCGCGGCGAGGAGACCGCGATCCGGCTCGAACCGGTGCTGGCCACCAGCGTCGGGAAGCTGCGCTGGGCGGGCGGCCACCTGGTGTTCGCCTTCTTCGGCACGGCGGCGCTGCTGCTGTCCGGCGGGGTGTTCATGGGCCTGGCGAACGGGCTGCGCACCGGCGACGTCGGCGGCTCGCTCGCGGACACCCTGTCCGGGATGCTCGTCCAGCTGCCCGCGGCCTGGGTGGTGGTCGCGCTCGCGGTGACGATCTTCGGGCTGCTGCCGGGCTTCTCGGCGGCGGCGTGGGCGGTCGGGGCGCTGGCGCTGCTGCTGAGCCTGTTCGGCCCGATCGTCAACCTGCCGCAGGTGGTGCTGGACGTCTCGCCGTTCCAGCACCCGCCGAAGATCCCGGGCCAGGAGTTCACCGCGACGCCGCTGGTGTGGCTGGTGGCGGTGGCCGTCGTCGCGCTGGTCGCCGGGCTGACCGGCTGGAAGCGCCGGGACGTCGGCTAACGCACCCGCAGCTCGTGGTCGGGACCGGCCACGAGCTGCGCCTGCGGGCCGCCCTTCCCGCAGCCGGGCCCGTTCGCCTCGACGAAGGCCGGCGTCACCTCGATGGTGTGCGGTTTCCCGTCGTCGAACCGGACGGTGACCCGGACCGGTTCGGCGGGCAGGCCGGGGAGGTCCGCGAAGCCGTGGAGCCCGCCGGTCGGGACCATCGACGTGCCGCACGAGCTGTCCGGGCCGGTGCCGGTGCAGGTCGTCGCGCCCGCCGACGTCTCGGGGTAAAGACCGAGGTCGCGCGTCAGGCACTGGCCGCGCCAGCAGGCTTCGAGGGCGGCTTTCGCGATGCCGTTGGGGGCCGGGACGGACAGGCTGATGCCGATCGGGACGCCGATGGCCGTGCAGGCCAGCTCCGGCCCGGCACAACCCGCCGTCAGGAGCATCGCGAACCCCAGTGCGTAACGCATGCCGACCAGACGGAACCGGCGGCCGCCGGGTTGCATCCTCAGTCGCGCCATCCGCTGGTGAACGGCAACACGGGCGTCTGCGAGGTGGGGGTGGCCGAGGGCGTCGGCTCCACAGTGACCTCGACGAAGCTGGTGGTGGTCGTCGGCGGAGAGATCTCCACGGACGTGACCGTGGACGGCGGCGCGGAGGTGGTGACGGTGACGGGAACCGCGGCAACGGTCTTGGTCGGCGGCGTGATGGTGTCGACGGTGCGAGGCGTGCTCCGCCCGGCGATGAGCAACGCGGCGACCAGCAAGCCGGTGGCGAACCCGGCGAGCCCCGTGACCGCGGCGGAGCCCCAGGTAGGTCGGCCGCTCATCCGGGCACCCCCTCGCCACGCGCAGCGCAGGTACGAGGACTAACTCGCGTTGATCTTACGTCGTGTTACCCGATGCGCACCCCGGAGATTTCCCGGCCTGCGCGGCTTGCAGGCCATCGACGACCACCCGGACCAGGTGCGCGCTGCCCGGGGCGTACCGCTCGACGGCGAGGCAACCGACGATGAGCGCCCGCAGGTCGTCGCCGTCGATGTCGGGGCGGATGGTGCCGCTCGCCTGCGCCCGGGCGAGCAGCTCGGCCAGCGCGGCGCGGAACTCCTCGCCCGCGCCGGCCTTGAAGGCGTGGCCGCTGGACTCAGCCAGGGCGTCGCAGATCGCCCGGTTGAGGGACGCCTGCTTGATCACCCGGACGAAGTAGTCGACGAAGACCTCGCCGGGGTCCTCCGCAGTGGCGAGCGCGCGGGCTTCCTCGGCGAACTGCTGGATCCGTTCGAGGACCACGGCCTGGAACAGGGCTTCCTTGCTGGGGAAGTGCCGGTAGACGGTCCCGGCCCCGACGCCCGCGAGCCGCGCGATGTCGTCGAGCGGCACGGCGAGGCCGTCCAGCGCGAAGGCCTCCTCGGCGGCGGCCAGCACCTTGGCCCGGTTGCGCCGGGCGTCGGCGCGCATCTTCTCCATCAGTTTCTCCTCGTTGACAACCGGAACGATCGCTCCGTATCGTCCTAAGCGGGCCCACCGTTCCGATTCAACGCCCAGTTTGGCAGGAGAATTCCGATGCCGCAGACCACCCCCGAAATCGCCGCCCTGGTCCGCGAGGGGATGGCCACCTTCGACGCCTCCCGGTTCGCTTCCCTGATCGCCGCCGACGCGGTGTTCGAGGTGCCGTTCCGGGGACAGCGGATCGAAGGACGCGAGGCCGTGGTGTCGACGTTGACCGACGGCGGCACCCGGGCCCGGGCGGCCGGCCTGACGGGAGCGCAGGTCACGACCACCCTCTCGGAGTCGGGTTTCGTGGTGGAGGTGGTCGTCTCGGGCCCCGGTGTGGAGTTCCCGTCCTCGGTCGGGATCGTGACGGTCGCGGACGGCGAAATCACGTCCTACCGCGACTACCCGAACGTTTCGGCCGCTTCGAAGCTCACGCGGGCGGTGTTCGACCGGTTCCTCGCCGCCTCGGTGGAGAACCGCTGGGACGACCTCGCCGACCTGTACGCCGAAGACGTCGTCCTCGAGATGCCGTTCACCCTCCCGGGCGTGCCTCGCGTGACCGAGGGCCGCGAAGAGCTGCGCCGCCGTTTTCGCGCCGCCGCCGAGTCGCGGCGGGTCACCAAGGCCGAGAACGTCGTGGTCCACGAGACGAACGACCCCGGCACCCTGGTCGCCGAGTTCGACCTGCACCAGGAAGTCCGCGGCACGGCCTTCGCCGTCTCCTACGTCATGGTCCTCACCGTCCGGGACGGGCGGATCGCCCGCTCCCGCGACTACACCGACACCGCCGCCGCGGCGGAACGGTTCAAGGCGTGGTCGCCCGCTGGCTCGTCGGCGGGATGAACAGCCGCTCGAACGTGCTCACCGTGTGCTCCCACACGCCCGGCACCAGCAGCACCCCGAGCAGCGCGAACACCGGGAAGATGAGCCGCTTCTCGACCTTCTTGCCGGTCCGGAAGCGCAGCACCCGCGGCGGCCGGATCTCGTACCACGTCTCGCCCGCGATGGGGATCGGGAACAGGAACGGGCACCCGGCCTCGGTCAGCGCGTCGCCCAGGCAGTGGGTCAGGCACCCGGCCGCCACCGCGATCCCGAGCCAGCCCGAAATGGACTCCAGTTCACCCGCCCGATCGGGCGGGGCCGTGAAGAACCACCACGCCACCGCCGCGCCGCTCACCGGCAGGAGCCAGTCGCCCAGGGCGCCTTCGGCCAGCATCAGGCCGAAGACGACCACGCCGACGACCGCCCACGGGCCGCCTTCCGTCGTGCCCCACGACGTCAGCAGGCCGAGGCCGGCCGCGAACAGGACCGTGTGGGACAGGTGGCGGTGCTTGCCGGAGACCTTCTCGTCCCGCGGGCCCTTCGTCAGCGCGTAGAAGCCCGCCGAGACGCGGCGCAGCACCCAGGACAACGCGCCCGTCAGCCAGCCGAGGAGGCGGGACGCGCTCGCCCCGGGGTGGTCGAGGTCGGGCAGCAGGGCGAACCCCGCCGTGGTCGCCGCGAAGACGACCGCCTGGTGCACCGAACCCGCCCCCACCGCGGGCGCCAGGGCCAAGCCCGCGCACCAGCCGGTCAGGGCGTGCGTCCGCCCCATCATCGTGCCGCCCCCAGGTCCGCGAACGAAATCAGTCCGCGGAACCGTAGCGGGCGGTCAGGCTTGGGGGTCTTCCGACACGCTCAGGTGTTCGGCCACGCCGGTGAGCTCGATCACGCGGCTCACCGCGGGGCTCGGGACGACCGCGAGTTCGACATCCTGCTCGCCGGCCTGGCGTTGTGCGCGGAGCACCACGTTCAGCGCGGAGGAATCGAAGAAGGTCACCCCGGTCAGATCGGCCACGACCCGCTGCGCGCGCTTGTCCGCGATCAGCCCCGCCAGGGCCTCCTGCAGCTGCGGGCTGGTCAGCAGGTCGAGCTCGCCGGTGACCACCACCCGGGGTTCCGTCGCGTCGGTGTCCAGCGTGATGCCGAACCCGGGCGGGGTGGCGTTCTGGTCGGCTGCGGGCATGCAGTTTCTCCTCGTCAGGCGCTGCTCCTGCGCCGGGTACGCGCCTGTTGTCTCAAGCGGCAACCGTGTCACCGTGCCTTTCCAAAGCTCGCGCCTGGCACGGTCAAGGCAACTCCGGGGCCAACCCTAACCCAGGAAGCGACCGCACCCGCCACGGCCGCCGCCCTTTCGCGTGTACTGCTCACCGGCGATCAAATCCTGCCTGCTCAGCGCTCTGCTCAGTGCGCACCGACGGCCTTCCGCGCCGCCCTGCGCTGGCGCAGGAACAACTGCCGCCGCTCGATCTCGCCGAGGCCGCCCCAGATGCCGTACGGCTCCTGTACGGTCATCGCGTGCGTGCGGCACTGGGCCAGGACCGGGCAGGTCTGGCAGATGGCCTTGGCGCGCGACTCCCGCCGCTCCCGCGCCGAGCCCCGCTCGTTGTCCGTGTGGAAGAACAGGCTGCTGTCCGCACCCCGGCAGGAGCCGCGCAGCTGCCATTCCCACTCTTCAGCAACCACGTTGGGCAGCCGGCTCACGTCAGCCATGTCGTCCCCGCCTTTCCCAGGATCTCCCGTGTCGACCGCTACATGCCCGCCGGTGGAGCGGATCAAACCCGGGTTTGGTTTGCTCACCCCACGGGCATCTCGCTGACCGGGCGTGGCAGAGACCGCCGATCCCCGGCAGCGCGAGTGCGGAGAAAGGAACAAACGTGGAGGACAACGCCCCGCTCGTCCCGGAAGGCGCGCAGGTCATCGAGGTGCGGACGGCCGCGATCCCGCACGTCGTGCCCACGCTGCGGACCATCGTGGCCGACATCGCGATGCGCCAGGACTTCGACCTCGACGCCGTCGAGGACCTCCGGATGGCGGTGGACGAGGCGTGCTCGTTGCTGCTCCCCGCCAGTTCGGACGGCCGGCTGACCTGCGTCTTCTCCTGGAACGGGCCGCGCATCGAGGTCTCGGTGTCGGTGCTGGCCGACAGCGCCGACCACGAGGACGACGCCGGCCTGTCGTGGCAGCTGCTGACCGCGCTCGCGACGTCGGCCGAGCGCACGATCACGCCGGAGAACGGCGGCTACCTGTCGCGAGTGGACCTCGTCCGGGAGAGCCAGGCGGCGGACTCGTGAGCGATCCCGCCGGGAGCAGCGAGGGCGACCTCGACGTCGGCGCGCTGTTCCGCCAACTCGCCGCCGCGGCGGCGGGCTCGCCGGAGCGCGAGCGCATCCGCGACACCCTCGTGCGCGCGCACCTGGAGCTGGCGCGGAACCTGGCCCGGAAGTTCCGCAACCGGGACGAGGCGATGGAGGACCTGATCCAGATCGCCACGGTCGGGCTGATCCACGCCGTCGACCGGTTCGACCCCGAACAGGGGACGGACTTCCTCGCGTTCGCCGTCCCCACGATCTCCGGGGAGCTGCGGCACCACTTCCGGGACAACAGCTGGTCGGTGCGGGTGCCGCGGCGGCTCAAGGAGCTGAACGCGAACATCTCCGCGGCGCGCGAGGAGCTCACCGTGCAGCTCTCGCGCGCGCCGAAGCCGAGTGAGATCGCCGCGCGGCTCGGGGTGCCCATCGAGGACGTCTACGAGGGACTCCGCGCCGGTCAGGGCCGGTACGGCGCGTCGCTGGACCACCTGCTGGAGAACGCGGCGCACACGCGCTTCGGGGCCCCGGACGCCGAGCTCGGCCAGGCCGAGCTGCGTGAGGCGCTGCGCCCGATGCTGGAGAGCCTGCCGGAGCGGGAGCGCAAGATCGTCGCGCTGCGGTTCGGCTCGGGGATGAGCCAGTCGGACATCGCGCGCCGTGTCGGGGTGTCCCAGATGCAGGTGTCGCGGCTGCTGGCCGCGACGCTGAAGAAACTGCGGTCCGGCCTGGACGAATCCGAGCTGGCCGACGGCACCTGATTAGCCCATCCGCCACTTGGGTACTTGGCGGGCGGTACCGAACTCACTGGGAGGGGGACCGGATGACGACGTCGAGAATGCCGCAGCGTTCCGCCGCGGCGGCCGCCTCGCTGAGGGTGCTCCTCCCGGCCGACGTCACGGCTCCGGCACTGGCCCGGCACGAGGTCCGGACGGCGCTGCTGCGCCTCGGCGTGCGGGAGCAGCAGCTCGAAGACGTCCTGCTGGCGACGTCGGAGCTGGTCACCAACGCCTTCGAGCACGGTGACCGGCCCCAGCGGCTCGAGCTGGAGTACGCCGGCGGCCGGCTGACGCTGCGGGTGCACGACACCGGCCGGATGCTGCCCGAGCTGCGCGCGCCGTCCCCGGCCGAGGCGCGCAGCCGGGGGCTCGTCCTGGTCCAGGCGCTGTCGCTGGACTGGGGCTTCGAACGCTGCCCCGGCGGCAAGTACGTCTGGGCCGTGTTCGCGCTGCCGGACGCCTGATCAGCGCAGTTCGCGCGCGGCGTCGGTCTCCCCGATCCGCTCCCGGAACGGCTTGCGCTCCAGGGCCGCGGTGAGCGCGTCCAGCAGGGCCCGCAGCGAGTACGGCAACTCGGCTTCCAGCGCCTCCGTGGCCTCGGTGGTCGCCGTCCACTCCGCCTCGATCAGCGGCAACAGCTCGCGCGTCCGCGGCGTGAGCGACACGATCCGCTGGCGGGCGTCAGCGCCCGGCTCCAGGCTGACGAACCCGGCCCGGTTCATCTGCGCGACGGTCTGGCTGGCCGCCGAGTGCGTCACGCGCATCTCCCCGGCGAGGTCGCGGATGGCCAGCGGGCCGCGCGCGAGCAGCGCCCGCACCACCGGCGAGTACCGCGGCCGGTAATCGTCGAGGCCGATGTCGGCGAGGAACTTCGCGATGTCGCCGTCGAGGACCTCGAGGACGTGACGCATCCGGGTCCCCAGTCCTTCCGGACCCGCAGTCATGGCCATGACGGCCGATCATAGGCGCCGGTCGTGTGCTTGGATCGCGGCATGGAGAACCGGAAGATCGCCCGCCTGGGCCGTGAGGTGTCCGCCGTCGGGCTCGGCTGCTGGCAGCTCGGGGCGGACTGGGGCGAGGTCGACGAGAACGACGCGCTGGCCGTGCTGCACGCGGCCGCCGACAACGGTGTCACCTTCTTCGACACCGCCGACGTCTACGGCGACGGCCGCAGCGAGCGGCTGGTCGGCCGGTTCCTCGCCGAGCGCGGGGGCATCTTCGTGGCCACCAAGATGGGCCGCCGGGTCGAGCAGGTGCCGGAGAACTACGTCGCCGCCAACTTCCGCGAGTGGAACGACCGGTCGCGCCGCAACCTCGGCGTCGACACGCTCGACCTGGTCCAGCTGCACTGCCCGCCGACGCCGGTGTACTCCTCCGACGCGGTGTACGACGCCCTCGACGCGATGGTCGACGAGGGCCGCATCAAGGCGTACGGCGTCAGCGTCGAGACCTGCGAAGAGGCGCTGACCGCGCTGGCCCGGCCGAACGTGGCGTCCGTCCAGATCATCCTCAACTGCCTGCGGCTCAAGCCCCTGGAGCGGGTGCTGCCCGCGGCGGCGGAGGCGGGCGCCGGCATCATCGCGCGCGTGCCGCTGGCGTCCGGCCTGCTGTCCGGCCGCTACACCGCGCAGACGACGTTCGCCGAGAACGACCACCGCAACTACAACCGCCACGGCGACGCCTTCGACGTCGGCGAGACGTTCTCCGGCGTGCCCTACGAGGTGGGCCTGGAGGCCGTCGAACGGCTGCGCGGGCTCGTGCCGTCCGGCCAGACGCTCGCCCAGTTCGCGCTGCGCTGGATCATCGACCAGCCGGGCGTCAGCACGGTCATCCCGGGCGCCCGCAACGCCGGGCAGGCGGAGGCGAACACCGCGGCGGCATCGCTGCAGTCGTTGTCGTCGGAGGCGCAGGCGGGCGTGCGCGAAACCTACGACGAGCTCATCCGGCCGCTGGTGCACGATCGCTGGTGAGCCCGGCATGATGGGCCGATGATGACGCCCGAAGAGCTGCTGACCACGACCAGGACCGTCCGCAAGCGCCTCGACCTCGAGCGCCCGGTGCCGCTCGACCTGGTCAAGCACTGCGTGCAGGTCGCGCTCCAGGCGCCGAGCGGCTCGAACACCCAGCGGTGGCAGTGGCTGGTCGTCACCGACGCCGGCCAGCGGGCCGCGCTCGGCGAGATCTACCGCCGGGCGTGCCACGAGTACCTCGAGTCGCCGAACGCCGCGGGCAAGCTGTTCGCGGACGACCCGGCGCGGGCCGCGGTCCAGCAGCGGGTCGGCGACAGCGTCGCCTACCTGGCCGACCGGATGGGCGACGTCCCGGTGCTGGTCGTCCCCTGCCTGGAAACGCCGTCGTCGGAACTGCCGGCCGGCAACCAGGCGGGGCTGTGGGCGTCCCTGCTGCCGGCGGTGTGGAACTACATGCTGGCGGCCCGCTCGGTGACGCTCGGGACGGCGTGGACGACGCTGCACCTGAAGTACGAGCAGGAGGCGGCCGAGGTACTGGAGCTGCCGAAGAACGTCCACCAGGCGGCGTTGATCCCGACGGCGTTCTACACGGGCGAGACGTTCAAGCCGGCGGCGCGCCAACCCCTCGAGGAAGTCCTGCACCTCGACCGCTGGTGACCCGTGAAAGCCTCGTGTCATCCGGGGCTCCGCCCCGCGCCGGGGGCTCCGCCACCCGGACCCCCGTGAAAGCCTCCTTGCCGGGGCAGATGGGGGACGTCGGCAAGGAGGCCGTCACGGCCTTTCGGCGGTCAGGTGGTCTACCGCACGGTGAGGGTGAGCCGCTGAATGCCCCAGGCGTCGGCTTGCGATCCGGGCAGCCAGACGTCGACGATGTCGTCCTTGATCCAGCTCCCGATGTCGGCCGCGTAGCACTCGCCATAGCCGGGCACGGAGAACCGGGTGCCCCACGGGACGAGCCGGGCGTCGACGGCGCAGAAGCCCGGACCGGCCTGGTAGCCGAGGGCGGTCTGGGCGACGTCGTTGTACGCCGTGACGCGGTAGTTCAGCGTGGTGCCGGCCGGGATGCGGTACGCGGCGAGCCGGTTCGCGCCGTCGAGGCGGTAGGCCGTGGAGATCTGGCCGAGCGAGCCCGGGGAGTTGTCCTCCGCCGTCATCGCGTAGAGCTGGTAGTTCGCGTTCTGGCAGGGACTGGCGTCGGTGACGGTGAGCGTCGGCTGGCCCCAGTCGCTGATCCACTGCAGGGCTTGACCGTTGCGGAAAGCCCGGTAGGCCTTCGCGCCGGCGACCCGGGCGAACGTGAAGGTGACCTTGCCGTCGCTGCCCAGTCCCCCGCTGACCGAGCCGGGCGCGGGCAGCCGGTTGCCGACGTCCACCGCGCCGACGAGCGTGCCGGGGCCGTGCCCGCCGGTGACCGGGCGATCGGGGATGGGGCCGGAGTAGAAGTGCTGGCACGCGGGCAGGGCCGCGGCCTCGGCGGCGGGGGCGGGGGCGGGGGCGACGAGGAGGCTGCCGGCGGCGAGGGCCGTCAGGGCGAGGACGTGCGCGAGACGCATGGAACCTCCGTGGTGGGGACCGGGTGGAGGTGACGCGAGCGGGTTCGCCGCTGGTCCAGACCGTAAGTGGCCTGGACCACACAGTCAATAGGTCTAGACCTTTAAGCGCCGATCGGCGCAATCAGAGGTAACTCACCAGGCGGTCGGCCAGCGGACCGGGGTGGCTGAGCGGTACGCAGTGCGGGCCGTCGAGCTCGTCCGGCTCGATGCCGAGGCGCTCGCGGGCCACCCGCCGCTGGAAGTCCGGGACGAAGAACCGGTCGTCGCGGGCCAGCAGCACCCGGGTCGGCACGTCCGGGTGGGCCGGGAGCGGCCACGGCTCGTCCCACTCCTTGCTGACCTGCTCGCGCCCGTGCGCCTGGCACGCCTCGGCCAGCTCCGCCGGGACGCCGTTGAAGAACTGCTCGGTTTCGGTCAGGCCCTTCGGCGACTCGAAGCCGGTGTTGCCCCACCACTGGCCCGGCTGCTCCCCCGGCGCCGGGACCATCCCGGCCAGGTACACCAGCAGCCGCGCCCGGACCTTCGCGGCGACCAGCGGCGCGGTGAACCCGCCGTACGAATGGCCGACGACGGCGACGTCCGTGCGGTCGCCCAGCGCGGCCAGGACCGTCTCGGTGAACTCGGCCAGCCCGGCCGCGCGGTCGGTGATCGGCAGGTCGGGGGCAACGGCGTCGTGCCCACGGGCCTCGAGCTCCGGGATGAGCAGGTGGAAGTCCCAGCCGCTGCCGCCGCCTCCGTGGATCAGCGCGAAAGTCGTCACGCGGCCCAGCTCAGCAGCGGCGCAGCATGTCGGTCAAGGCGGTCTTCTCGGCCTGCGTGATGGTCAGCCCGTAGTAGTGCTTCACGACGATCCAATCCGTCGCGTAGGTGCACCAGAAAGCCACCAGCGGCGGCTTCCACTGGTCGGGCGCCTTGTCGCTCTTCTGCTGGTTGACGTTGTCGGTGACGGCGAACAGCTGCGGCCGGGTCAGGTCGTTGGCGAACTGCTCGCGCTTCTCGGTCGTCCACGACTTCGCGCCGCTCGCCCACGCCTGCCCGAGCGGGACCATGTGGTCGATGTCGAGGTCGGTCGCCTTGGTCCAGGTCTCGTCGTCGTAGACGCTGGTCCAGGTGCCGGACAGCGCCTTGCAGTCCTTGTCGGTCTTGACGTCCTTGCCGTCGCGCTTGAGGACGACTTCGCGGGTGTCACAGCCTGACCCCTGGCTGTCCCAGTGCGGGAACTTCTCCCGCGAATAGCCGTCCATGGACGTCCGCGCGGCGATGGTCAGCTCGCCGAGCTGCTTCTGCGCGTCGGCCGCGCTGACCGGCACCGGCGCATCCGAGGCCGGCGGGGCCGCGCCCGCGCCTCTCGTCGCCCAGTACCCGAAGAGCGCGACGGCCAGAATCGCGATTACCAGCAGAGTTCGCTGCGTCACGCTCAGCCGAAAACCCCGGGCCGCCACGATTTTCTCCTCTCACCTGCGCGGTCGCGCGGCGTAGTCTCACCTCTGCCGGCGCGGGACAACCGCGCCGACACGACGACCTGGCGCGAATGTGACGTCGCCCACCCACGGCGGAACTGTCACACGGAGCCGATCTTCTGCGACTACCGGAGCAGGACCCATCCGGAGGGAGCAGCCGATGCCCGGCCGGCTCAAGAAGTTCGACGAGTTCTTCCAGCGCAAAGCCGCCGAGGGCGGCAACGTCGTCGCCATGGCCCGGATGGGCCAGGCGATGCGCGAGCGCGGAGAGCCGGCCGAGGCCGAGTCGTGGTACCGCAAGGCCGCGATGGGCGGCGACCGCGTCTCGATGACGGCGCTGGCCCACCTCCTCGCCGAACGCGGCGCCCAGGAGGAGGCCGAGCGCTGGTACCACGAGGCCGCGCTGGCCGGCGAGCCGCACGGGATGCAGTACCTGGCCAAGTCCTGCGAGCGGCGCGGCAAGCGCGAAGACGCCCGGCACTGGTACGGCGAGGCGGCCCGGACCGGCGACCTGCCCTCGATGGCGGCGCTGGGCCGCATCCTGCGGGAAGAGGGCAAGGGCGAAGAGGCCGAGTCGTGGCTGCGGCAGGCCGCCGAGGCGGGCTTCACCGGCGCGATGATCGACTTGGGTCTCGTGCTGCGGGACCGCGGTCAGGCCGCCGAGGCCGGCCGCTGGTGGCGGTCCGCGGTCCAGGCCGGTGACCTCGCGGCCACCTGCCAGCTCGGCCGGCAGGCCGAGCGGCTGGGCCGGCCGGGCGACGCCGAATCGTGGTACCGCCAGGGCGCGAAGGGCGGCCACCTCGAGGCGATCACCCGCCTCGGGCTGCTGCTGCACCGCCGCGGCGACGTCGAAGAGGCGGAGAACTGGTACCTGGAGGCGGCCGAGCACGGCGACCCGGCGGCGATGACCAACCTCGGCGTCCTGGCCCGCAACCGCGGCGACGAGGGCGAAGCCGCCGCGTGGTACCGGAAGGCCGCCGAGCACGGCAGCGTCCCGGCCCTGACGAACCTCGGCCACCTCGCCGAGCACCGCGAGGACCTGGCGGCGGCCGAGCTGTGGTTCCGCCGCGCCGCCGAGACCGGCGACGTCCAGGGCATGCTCAGCCTGGCGCGCATGCTGCGGGCGCGCGGGGCGGCTCACGAGGCCGACCTGTGGCTGGCGCGGGCCGAAACCGTGCAGGACGAGCGGGAGCACCAGCACTAGCTATTGTGTGATCCACTTCACAGTTCTAGCCTGGGTGGGCACCCCAGGAGGTTGCGCAATGAGGCCACGAGTCCTGGTCGCGAGTATTGGCAACGTCTTCCTGCACGACGACGGCTTCGGTGTCGAAGTGCTCCGGGACCTGGACCGGGCGGGCCTGCCGCCGTGGGTGCAGATCGCCGACTACGACATCGCCACGGTCCACCTGGCCTACGACCTGACCGGCGGCTACGACACGACGATTCTGCTCGACGCCACCCCGCACGGCGAGGCACCGGGCACGCTGTCCCTGGCCTCGGCGGCGGACACGCACGACCTCCCCGGCGACGCGGTCGTCCGCCTCCTCCGGCTCCTGGGCGGCGACGCGGGCCGGGTCCTGGTCCTGAGCTGCGAACCGGCGTGCGTCGACGGCGGCCTCGGCCTGTCGGCGGCGGTCCGGGCCGCGGTCCCGGCCGCGGCGCGGGTGGTCACCGAACTGGCCTGGGGCGCGAGCCCGGCCCTGCCAGTCAAGGAGAAGACCGAAGTCTGACCCGCTCGGCCAGGTCGGGCAGCTGCCGCAGGGCTTCGAGGACCACGTTGACCGCCGCGCGGGGTGGGGATCCGCGGCGGGTGGCCGCCACGATCGTGCGGGTCACCGGAGTGGCCAGCTCGCGGGTGGCCACGCGGTACCGGCCGTCCACCGCCAGGCCCGGCAGCAGTGCGATCGACAAGCCGGCTTCGACGTGCTGCAACGTCATCAGGTAGTTGCTGAAGCGGCACACCACCCGCGGCTCGAAGCCCGACTCGCGGCACAGGCGCAGCGTCAGGTTCGCCATGTACGACTGCGGCATGTCCAGCGCCCAGGCCGCGTCCGCGTAGGCCGACAGGACCGCCGGGCCGCGAGGGGCGTCCGGCGGGGTCACCAGCACGATCGGGTCCGTGGCCAGCGGGACGATGTCGAGGTCGGGGCCCAACGGGACCTCGACGAAGTCGGTCGTGGTGATGATGACGTCGGCGTCGCCGCCGCGCAGGGCCGGGATGCTTTCGTGCGGTTCCAGCTCCAGGAGCTGGACCTCGAGGTCCGGGTGCGCCAGCCGGGTCACCGCCGGGACGGCCAGGGTGTGGATCGCGCTCTGGAACGCGCCGAGCCGGACCAGGCCGGCCGGCTCGTCGCCGAGGCTGCGCAGTTCCGCCTCGACCGTGTCCATGTGGTCGAGGATCACCCGCGCCCGGCGGGCCAGCATCAGGCCCGCCGGCGTGAGGCGGACCCGGCGGCCGGTGCGTTCCAGCAGCTGGGTGCGGGTTTCCGCTTCGAGGACGGCCAGTTGCTGCGACACGCTCGACGCGCTCAGGTTCGCGTCCTGCGCCACCGCGCGGACCGTGCCCAGCGTGTCGAGCCGGCTCAGCAGGCGCAGGCGCCACGGGTTCAGCATCCGCCGATTGTGCGGCAAAACCGAACAAGGAACCCGGAATTGTGAGATGGACGTGTCGCTCGCCGCGGACTTACCGTCGAAGCCATGGCTGACACCTTCTGGGGCGACGTCGACCGGCACCTCGTGCGTTACGGCGGCGCCTTCACCCGCGAGATCATCGACCACGCCGAAGGCAGTTTCGTCTTCACCGAGGACGGCCGGCGGATCCTCGACTTCACCTCCGGCCAGATGAGCGCGATCCTCGGGCACGCGCACCCGGAGATCGTCGAGACCGTCCAGCGGCAGGTGCGCAAGCTCGACCACCTGTTCAGCGGCATGCTGAGCCGCCCGGTCGTCGACCTCGCGCGACGGCTGGCCGACACACTGCCGGCGCCGCTCGAGAAGGCGTTGCTGCTGACCACGGGCGCCGAATCGAACGAGGCCGCCGTCCGGATGGCCAAGCTGGTCACCGGCAAGCACGAGATCGTCTCGTTCGCCCGCTCCTGGCACGGCATGACGCAGGCCGCGGCGAGCGCGACGTACAGCGCGGGCCGGCGCGGCTACGGACCGGCCGCGCCCGGCAACTTCGCCATCCCGGCGCCGAACGCCTACCGCCCGGACTTCACCGACGCGGCCGGTGAGTTGGACTGGCGTCGCCAGCTGGACTTCGGCTTCGAGCTGATCGACGCGCAGTCGGTCGGCAGCCTGGCCGCGTTCCTGGCCGAGCCGATCCTGAGCTCGGGCGGGATCATCGAGCCGCCGCCGGGTTACTTCGCCGCGCTGGCCGAGAAGTGCCGTGAACGCGGGATGCTGCTGATCCTCGACGAAGCCCAGACGGGCTTGTGCCGGACCGGAAACTGGTACGCGTTCGAGCGCGACGGCGTCGTCCCGGACATCCTGACGCTGTCGAAGACGCTCGGTGCCGGGCTCCCGCTCGCCGCCGTGCTGACCAGCGCAGCCATCGAGCAGGAGGCCCACGACCGCGGGTACCTGTTCTTCACGACGCACGTCTCGGACCCGCTCCCGGCGGCGGTCGGCAACACCGTGCTGGACGTGCTGACCCGCGACCGGCTCGACGAGCGGGCCCTGTCGCTGGGCGCGTTGCTGCGCCGGGGCCTGGAGGAGATCGCGACTCGCCACGAGGTCGTCGGCGACATCCGGGGCCGCGGCCTGCTGGCCGGGCTGGAGCTGGTGGTGGACCGCGAGACCAAGCGGAGCTCGGACGAGCTGGGCGCGCGGGTCACCCAGCGCTGCCTGGAGCTCGGGCTGCACATGAACATCGTGCAGCTGCCCGGGATGGGCGGGGTGTTCCGGATCGCGCCGCCGCTGACGGCGTCCGAAGAAGAGATCTCGCTGGGTGTGTCCATTTTGGACCAGGCGATCGGGGACGCCGTCAAAAGGATGTCGTGAGTGGTAAGGAGGGTTAGAACCCTCCTTACCACTCACGAGGGCGTCAGAAGCCCGCTGTCACCTTCGTGAAGTCCCAGTCGTTCTGGGCGATGCCGCTGCACGCCGACTGGACGCCGCCGCCGGGGCAGCCCCGGTCGCGGTTGACCGACCAGAACGCCAGGCGGGCGATCTTGTTCGACTTGGCCCAGTTGGTGATCTGGGTCCAGGTCGACAGGTCCGTCAGCTCCTGCTGGTCGGACAGGCCGTTCATGCCCGAGATGCCGAGGTGGGCGTACGCCGTGGCGTCGTTCCACCCGAACGTCGACTTCAGCTTGTCGCGCAAGCCGTTCGCCGCGCTCACCGTGCTGTTGTACATGTTCGCGCCGCCGCCGAAGTCGAACGGCATGATCGTGAACACGTCGACGTTCGCGCCCAGGGCCTTCGACTGGTCGATGAGCCGGTTGCCGTAGTAGTTCGGGCCGGTCGTCGACGTGCCGAAGGTCAGGATCGTCTGGATCCCCGGGTTGTTCTGCTTGACGATCTTCAGCGCGTTCAGGATGCGGTCCTGCACGGCCTCGTTCTCGAACTCGTCGGAGTTCTCGATGTCGATGTCGATCGCCTTCAGCCCGTAGGCGTTGATCACCTGCTGGTAGGCGCCGGCCAGCGCGGCCGGCGTCGAGCAGTTCGGCCCGAGCTTGTTGCCGCTCCAGCCACCGAACGACGGGACGATCTGGCCGCCCGCCGCCTTGATCTGCGCGATCGCGGTGGCGTCCGCGCTGCCCTGCAGGGGCCGGCTGCTGTCCCACGCCGGGTTGCAGCCACCGGAGGCGTTGACGAACGCCATGGTGAACCACTTGACCCCGGTCGCGTTCATCACCGTCTGCGGGTTCGGCGGGCTGCCCCAGCCCATGTACAGGTACGGCGCACCGCGGCCGCCCGGCGGGGGCGGGGTGGTCGTCGTCGGCGGGGTCGTCGTCGTAGGAGGCGTCGTGGTCGTGGGGGGTGTGCCCCCGGCGGCACACGACCCCCCGTTCAGCTTGCAGTTCGACGGCGCGACGTACGAACCGGAGTACGTCACGTTGAAGCCGAAGCTGGCGCTACCGCCGTTGCCGACGTTGCCGTTCCACGTGTTCTTCACCGTGACGTGCTGCCCGGACGCCGTGTAGCTGCCGTCCCACAGCGAGGAGATCTTCGCGCCGCTGGGCAGGTCGAACTCGACCGTCCAGCTCGGCAACGTCGAGCCCGAGCCGTTGGCGATCGTGTACTTGCCTTCGTACCCGGTGCCCCAGTCGGAGCCCTTCGCGAAGGTCGCGGACACGCCGCCCGCCGCGTTCGCCGGGGCGATCACGAACATCGCGCCGATCGTGGCGGCCGCGGCCGCCAGCCCGAGTGCGGGCAACCACCGGCGCGTCATGACAGGCCGTTCTTCATCGCGGTGATGAGCTCGCCGCCGGTGGTGTCCCCGGTCAGCTCCCAGAAGAAGGCACCGCCGAGACCCTGCTGCTTGGCGTAGGACATCTTGCCGCCGATGGTCGCCGGGGTGTCGTAGCTCCACCAGTTGCTGCCGCACTTGGCGTACGCGGTGCCGGCGAAGGTGCCGGTCGACGGGCAGGTGTTCTTGAGGACCTTGTAGTCCTCGATGCCCTGCTCGTAGGTGCCCGGCGCGGGGCCGGTCGCGGTGCCACCCGGGGCGTCCTGCGTGACGCCGGTCCAGCCGCGGCCGTAGAAGCCGATACCCAGCAACAGCTTGCTCGACGGGACGCCCTTGCTCTTCAGCTTCTGGATGGCCGCGTCGGAGTAGAAGCCCGGCGTCGGGATGCCGTTGAAGTTCGTCAGCGGCGAGTGCGGGGCCGTCGGACCCTGCGCCGCCCAGGCGCCGAAGTAGTCGTACGTCATCACGTTGTACCAGTCGATGTACTGCGCCGCGCCGCCGTAGTCGGCGACGTCGAGCTTGCCGCCGTTGCTGCCGTCGGCGGTGATCGCCGAGGTGATGAGGAACGACGAGCCGAACTTCGCCCGCAGCGCGGCCATCAGGTTCTTGTAGGCCGCGGCACCGCTGGTGTCACAGGAAAGGCCGCACGCGTTGGGGTACTCCCAGTCGATGTCGATGCCGTCCCAGATGTCCGCCCAGCGCGGGTCCTTGAGCAGGTTGTAGCAGGACTGCGCGAACGCGGCCGCGTTCTGCGAGGCCTGGCCGAAGCCGCCCGAGTAGGTCCAGCCGCCGAACGACCAGATCACCTTGAGGCCCGGGTGCAGCTTCTTCAGCTTGCGCAGCTGGTTGAAGTTGCCGGCGACCGGCTGGTCCCAGGTGTCGGCGACACCGTCGACGCTGCCCGCGGCGTCGTAGGTCTTCTGGTAGTCGGCGTACGGGTCGTCGTTCGCGGTGCACTGCCCGTTCTTGACGTTGCCGAACGCGTAGTTGATGTGGGTCAGCTTGCTCGCCGAGCCCGACGTCTCGATGTTCTTGACGTGGTAGTTGCGCCCGTAAACGCCCCACTGCACGAAGTAGCCGACGTTCTTCAGGCCACCCGGCGGGGGCGGCGTGGTCGTCGTCGGGGTGGTGGGCGTGGTCGGCGTCGTCGGGGTGGTGGTCGGCTGGGTCGGGGTGGTCGGCGTGGTGGTCGGCGTGCCGCCGCCGGCGTCGCAGGAGCCGCCGTTCAGCTTGCAGTTCGCCGGGGCCGAGTAGCTGCCGGAGTAGGCGACGTTGAAGCCGAAGCTGGCGCTACCGCCGTTGCCGACGTTGCCGTTCCAGGAGTTCTTGACGGTGACGTGCTGCCCGGACGCGGTATAGCTGCCGTCCCACAGCGACGCGATCTTCGCGCCGGACGGCAGGTCGAACTCGACCGTCCAGCTCGGCAGCGTCGAGCCGGAACCGTTGTTGATCGTGTACTTGCCTTCGTACCCGGTGCCCCAGTCGGACCCCTTGGTGAAGGCGGCGCCGACGCCACCGGCGGCGCTCGCCGGCACGGTGACGAGGCCGACCGCGATCGCGCCGACCGCGGTGAAAAGACCGAGGAGGTGCCATCTCTTTCTGGACATCGCTCTCCCTTGAGCCAGGTGCAGGGACGGCGGACACCGACACCGCCGGCGGGGACCAGGGCGGTGTTTTGCGCCGTTTGCGCAAACGTTACGTGGTCCAGACCAATTAGGGAAGCGTCACCACGGAGCGTGGCCAGTGGTCAAGACCAGCCCTCGGTCCAGTCGCCGCACTGGTCCAGTCCAGTAACGCAGCGCAGCCGAAACGGGCCACCTCCGGAACGGACCGCGACTGGCCCGACCGGGTGAAACCGGCACTTTGCCAGACACTTTGCTTGACGGGCGTACCGCAATCAGTCCACAGTCCCAACCGGGAATGAGAGCGCTCCCAAGTCGGACAGCCACTCGTCGACGAGGAGATCAGCATGCTCGCAACCGGTTCCCGTGCCCGGCGAACGACGGCCTTCGTGGCGGCCCTGGCGGTGACGACGGCGCCCGCGGTGGCCGGCCCGGCCGCGGACGCGGCGGAGGCCGCCGGCGGCTGCCGGGTCGACTACACGGTCAGCTCCCAGTGGCAAGGCGGGTTCGGCGCCGCCGTGACGGTCACGAACCTCGGCAGCCCGGTGACCGGCTGGCAGGTGGGGTGGACGTTCTCCGGCAACGAGCGGATCACCCAGCTCTGGAACGGCACGCCCACCCAGTCGGGCGCCCAGGTGTCGGTGACCAACGCGGCGTGGAACGGCGCGGTCGCCACGGGCGGCACGGTCTCGTTCGGGTTCAACGCCACGTCCGGCGGCAACCCGGCCACGCCGTCGGCGTTCACGCTCAACGGCGTCGCGTGCAACGGCACGACGCCGACCCCGCCGGAGGAGGGCAATCCCGCGGTGAACAACAACTTCCCGGTCACCCGGGAGGCCGCGTATGGCGACAACCGGTACACCGTGTTCCGGCCGTCGAACCCGCAGGCGGTGGGGGCACCGATGCCGGTGCTGGCGTTCGGCAACGGCGCCTGCGCGCACACGGACAACAGCGAGGTCACCCGCGCGCTGACGTTCATCGCATCGAAGGGCTTCGTCGTGGTGGACACGGGTTCGGCGAACGGCTCGGCCAACGGCGTGCCGAGCGGTTCTCCCATCCCGTCCCTGCTGACCGGCGCGATCACGTGGGCGGAGCGGGAGCAGAACCGCTCCGGGGCACCGCTGGCCCAGCGGCTCGACCTGACGAAGGTGGCCACCGCCGGCCACTCGTGCGGCGGCCTCGAAGCCCTGGTCGCCGCGCAGGACAGCCGGGTCTCCGCCGCGGTGTCCCTGGACAGCGGCTTCTTCGCCGACGGCTCGTTCGGCTACTCCCGGGCCGAGCTCGCCCGCCTCCACGCACCGACGCTGTTCATGGCCGGCGGCCCGTCCGACATCGCCTACGACAACACCCGGGCCAACTACGACCTGGCCACCGTGCCGTCGGTGCTGGCGGTGCACCCCCAGGCCGGGCACGTCGGCTTCATCACCGGCAACCAGCTGACCGACGGCATGACGACGGTCGTCCAGTTCCTCGACATGGTCCTCAACGGCAACGCGACGGCTCGCTCGTACATCCTGGACCCGTCCGGACTCGCGTCGAAGTACCCGTGGACGGTGGCCAAGAAGAACTTCTGACGGCGGCACCCCAGGCCTGAAACAGCAAGGAACCCCCTGTTTCCAGGGGGTTCCTTGTACTGCTGTCTCAACCAGACGTGCGCCCGAAGGGATTCGAACCCCTGACCTTCTGATCCGTAGTCAGATGCTCTATCCAGCTGAGCTACGGGCGCGTGTTCAGTTGTAACCTAGCACCCGGCGAACCGGGTACCAGCGGAGGCTCCGGGATTTGAACCCGGGAGGGGGGGTTACCCCCAACCGCATTAGCAGTGCGGCGCCATAGACCAGACTAGGCGAAGCCTCCTGGGCCCAACGACCACTGCTCAGATAGGTTACACACCCCTCGATCACCCCCGAACGGGACCCCCCTTACGCCCGCCGCAGGAGTCTGAGCAGGCGTGGAGAGCGGCCGCCCAGGCCTTCCGCCTCGAACGTGGCGATGCCGACGCGCGGGAGTTCGCGGACGCCCGGGTAAACCAGGTACCGGGGTACCCAGCGCGGCTGGAACTTCGCGTTGAAGCGGTACAGCGTCTCGATCTGGATCCAGCGTGAGAAGAAGTGCAGGACCTTCGCCGACATGCGGGCGACCGGTCCGGCGCCGATGCGCTGGCCCTGCTCCATCAGCGCGCGGAACGCCGCGAAGTTCAGGGAGACCTGGGAGACGCCGTGGCGAGCGGCCGCCAGGAGGAGTTCGGAGATCATCAGCTCGTTGACGCCGTTGTCGGCCGTGCGGTCGCGGCGCATGACGTCCAGCGAGAGGCCCGTCTCGCCCCACGGCACGAACTGGAGCACGCCGCGGACGTGGCCGCCCTGCTCGGCCGTCACCAGGACCGACCCCGGGTCGCCCATGCGGCCCAGCGCCATCGAGAAGCCGCGCTCGGTGTCCGTGCCGCGCCAGTTCGCGGCCAGGACCTCCAGCTCGGCCAGCTCGCCCGGGCGCAGGTCCTCGGCGCGGCGGACCAGCACCTTGTAGCCCGCGCGCTTCGTGCGGGCCGCCGCCTGGCGGACGCCGCGCATCGTGCGGCCGGCCAAGGTGAACCCGGCCGCGTCGACGACCGCCTCGTCGCCGATCTCCAGGACCTCCAGGCCGAAGCGGGCCCAGACGGTCGCGCCGAGCTCGGAGACGCCCATCGCCGCCGGGGTCCAGCCGTTCCGCCGGCAGACCTCCAGGTACTCCTCGATCGCGCCCGGCCAGGCCTCGTGGTCACCCAGCGGGTCGGCCGAGCACAGCGCGACGCCGGCGATCACGCGGTAGGTGACCGCGGCCTTGCCCGTCTTGGAGAACACCGCGAACTTGTCCCGCCGCAGCGCGAAGTAGCCGAGGGAGTCGCGTTCGCCGTGCTCGTCCAGCAGCCGGCGCAGCCGCGCGACCTCCTCGTCGGTCAGCCGCGGCGCCGGTTCGGCCGAGCGCAGCAGGAAGTACGCCGACACGAGGACCGCGGCGAGGCCGAACAGCAGCCCGACCCCGGTGACCAGGTCTTCCAGCCACATCTGGTGGAACACCGCGGGCCCGCTGGCGGCGACCAGCGCGAGCGCCGACTCGGCGAGCCGGTCGCCGAAGCCCATCGGTTCCAGGGCCGCGCGCGGCGCCACGGACAGCAGGATGACGTTGATCACGAACCCGGCCAGCGTCAGCTGGACGAACACGCGCACCGCCCGCCAGCGCCCGACGACCGGGTCCGGCTTCGCGACGAAGTAGCGCCGGTTGGCGATCAGGCCCACCAGGAGCAGCACCGACACCAGGCCGGCCGCGAAGACGTGCTTGAGCCCGAGGTGCGACATGGTCAGCAGCACCGTCGCGCCGACCGCCAGCTGCCAGGCCCGGCGCTTGCGGCGCCGGAGCCCCGCGGCCAGCAGCACCAGCAGCACGCCCATGACCAGCGCCACGGTCGCCGCCGCGACGGTGGCCTCCTGAGGCAGCTCCAGCCACTCGGCCAGGTGCCCGCGCAGGCTGCGCCGCCCGGCCGGGATCAGGATCGAGCCCAGGGTCATCAGGCCCGCCAGCCGGGTCACCCAGGTGATCACCCCCACGGTGGTGGCCCCCGCCACCTTCCAGGTGATCTGCGCGCGTGTCCCCGTCACCACCCGTACAACCCGCCGTGGATGATCATGCTTCCCCCATCTACCCCCCGGCGAGCTCCACGAACGGCGCCAGGGCCGCCGGGTTGGCCAGCGCGTCGCGGCTGACGGCCCGGTCGGGAGCCACACCGGCGAGGATTTTCTTCACCGGTACCTCACACTTCTTACCGTTCAAGGTACGAGGAATCTCGGAAACCACGACGAACCGATCGGGTACATGGCGCGGTGACAGCGCGCTACGCAGCTCCTTGCGCAGGCGCGGTTCGACGTCTTCGAGCGCGACGCCACCGGCGAGCACCACGAAACAGATCAGCTGCCCGTCCTCGTTCCCGGCCGCCGAGGTGTCCACGACCAGGGAATCCGCGATCTCGTCGTAGCCCTCGACGACCCGGTAGAACTCGGCCGTGCCCATCCGGACGCCGCCACGGTTGAGCGTCGAGTCGCTGCGGCCGTAGATCACCGCCGAGCCGCGGTTCGTGATGCGGATCCAGTCCCCGTGGCGCCACAGCCCGGGGTACATCTCGAAGTAGGCCTCCCGCAGCCGCGAGCCGTCGGGGTCGTTCCAGAAGAACACCGGCATCGAGGGCATCGGCTTGGTGATGACCAGCTCGCCGACCTCCTCGATGACGGCGTTGCCGGCTTCGTCGAAGGCGTTGACCGCGGCCCCGAGCGCCGGGCACGACAGCTCGCCGAGCCAGACCGGGACGTCGGGCGCCGACGCGACGAACGCCGCGCACAGGTCGGTGCCGCCGGACACGGAGCAGATCTGGACGTTGCGCCCGACCTCGTTCACGATCCACCGGAAGCCTTCGACGCTCAGCGGCGCGCCGGTGGAGCCCAGCGCGCGCAGCCCGGTCAGGTCGTAGCGCTCGGCGGGCTTGATGCCGGCCTTCAGGCAGCTCTGGATGAACGGCGCCGACGTCCCGAAGTAGGTGACGCGGTGCTGCTCGGCCAGGTGCCAGAGCGCGTTCAGGTCCGGGAAGCCGGGGCTGCCGTCGTAGAGCACGATCGTGGTGCCGACCAGCAGGCCGGAGATGAGGAAGTTCCACATCATCCAGCCGGTGGTGCTGAACCAGAAGAACCGGTCGCCGGGCCCGAGGTCGGTCTGCAGCGCGAGCGCCTTGAGGTGCTCGAGGGTGATGCCGCCGTGGCCGTGCACGATGCCCTTCGGCAGGCCGGTGGTGCCGGAGGAGTAGAGCACCCACAGCGGGTGCGCGAACTCGACCGGCTCGAACAGCAGCGGCGCGCCTTCGTGCTCCGCGAGCAGCTCGTCCCAGTCGAGAGCGCCGTCCATGCGGCCTTCGCCGACGTACTCGACCAGCACGGTCGCGGCCAGCGACGGCAGCTGCGCCTGGAGGTCGGCGATCGTCGTCCGGATGTCGAACTGGCGGCCGTTGTACGCGTAGGCGTTGACCGCGAAGAGCACCTTCGGCTCGATCTGCACGAACCGGTCCGCGACCGCGCGGACGCCGAAGTCCGGCGAGCACGACGACCAGATCGCCCCGATGCTCGCGGCGGCGAGGAAGGCGACCAGCGTCTGCGGGCAGTTCGGCGCCAGCGCGACGACCCGGTCGCCCTTGCCGACGCCGAGTTCGAGGAACGCGGCCCGGGCGGCGGCGACCTGCGCGCGAAGCCGGCCGTACGTCAGGTGGCTCGCGAAGCCGTCTTCGCGGTGGAAGATCACCGCCGTCTCGTCGTCGCCCTTCGCGGCGCCCGCGACGCCGGGGGTGAGCGCGTGCTCGGCGTAGTTCAGGGTGCCGCCCTCGAACCAGACGGCGTCCGGCATCCCGCCGGAGAGCACCTCACCGGGCTGATCGTGCCAGCGGACGCCGAGGAAGTCCGCGACCGCCGCCCAGAAGTCCGGGCCGCGCTCGACCGAGAACTCGTGCAGCGCGCGGTAGTCGTCCACCTCGACGCCGCGCTCGGCGCGCAGCCACCGGCGGAAGGCTTCGATCTTGGTGTCGGCAACGTGGCCCGGCTCGGGGCGCCAGAGCACTTCGGGGGCGTCGGCGGTGTGCGTCACGCTCCGAGCCTAATCCCTCGGATCCGGAAGTCACCGTGGTCGCAACCGACACGGAACCCCGGTCCGAGGTGTGTGCCGCCCACACTTACCGCAGGTGCGCGTCGAACCAGTTGAGCGTGCGCTGCCAGGCCTCCGCCGCCGCGCCCGGGTCGGCGTCGAAGCGGTGGTTCGCGCCCGGGTAGTGGACGACGTTCGTGGCGACCTTGGCCGACGCGGCGGCGTCGCGCAGGCGCTCGACGTCGGCACCGCCCGCCTCGTCGCCGGCGTCGCCGTACATGCCGAGCCACGGGCTGGTGAGCCGCCCGGCGATCTCGACCAGCGCGGGCAGTTCGGCGGCCTGCTGCCCGCCGACGCTGACCGCGGCCCCCAGCCGGCGGTGCGACGCGACGACGAGGGCCGCGGTGCCGCCGAGGTCGAAGCCCATCACGCCGAGCAGGTCGGCTTGGACTCCCCGCTCGACCAGCCAGGCGAGGGTGCGGTCGGTCGCTTCCAGGAGGTCCTGCTGGGTGAGTTCCTCGTTCTCCAGGTGCGGGGTGACGGTCAGCCAGCCTTCGGTGGCCAGGCTGGCGAGCAGCAGTTTCACGCCGTCGGTGACGCCGTCGGCCTCGTGCAGCACCACCAGGCCGCCGCGCAGCGCGCCCTCGGGTTCCGAAAAGGTCAGCCGCAGGGTGCGGCCGTCGGTGCGCTGGTAGTCCACGGTGGAGGTCGGCGTCATTGCCTCACTCAATCACCTGGAGGTGAACGGGAGGAAGCCCGGTGACGCAGGTCGCGGTGGGGAAACCGCTCGAAGGGAGTCGCGGGGCGGCGGGCGGGAAAGATACGGTGACGGGGTCGTCCCGTCGATTTCCAGGAGCGCCGAAGATGCCGTCCGTGTCCCCGCGTGCCGATCTCGAATCGTTGCCGAAATACGTCCCCGGCCGGACGATCGAAGGCGCGATCAAGCTGGCGAGCAACGAGGTGCCCGGCGGTGCGCTGCCGAGCGTCGCGCGGGCGATCGCCGAGGCCGCGACGGGGGTCAACCGCTACCCGGACACCGGCTCGCAGGCGTTGCGCGAGCGGCTGGCGCGCGAGCTGGACGTGCCGGTGGAGCGCGTCGCGATCGGCTGCGGCTCGGTGTCGCTGTGCCAGCAGACGATCCAGGCGGTGTGCGCGCCCGGCGACGAGGTCATCTTCGGCTGGCGGTCGTTCGAGGCGTACCCGATCGTCACGCAGGTCGCGAACGCCGTCTCGGTGAAGGTCCCGATCACCGAGGGCCAGGAGCTCGACCTCGACGCGATGCTCGCGGCGATCACCGACCGGACGCGCGTGGTCTTCGTCTGCAACCCGAACAACCCGACCGGGACGGCGGTGCGCCGCGCGGAGCTCGAGCGCTTCCTGGCCGCCGTGCCCGAGCACGTGCTGGTCGTGCTGGACGAGGCGTACAAGGAGTTCGTCACCGACCCCGAGGTGCCCGACGGCGTCGAGTACACGCGCAGCCGGTCGAACGTCATGGTGCTGCGCACGTTCTCGAAGGCGTACGGCCTGGCGGGCCTTCGCGTCGGCTACGCGGTGGCGCCCGAGCCGATCGCGGACGCGCTTCGCCAGGTGTACGTGGCCTTCTCGGTGAACATGCTGGCCCAGGTGGCCGCGCTGGCGTCGCTCGACGCGGCCGACGAGCTCCTGGCCCGCTGCCAGGACATCGTCGTCGAGCGGACGCGGGTGCGGGACGCGCTGCTGGAGGCGGGGTACCGGGTGCCGGAGACGCAGGCGAACTTCGTCTGGCTGCCGCTCGGTGACCAGGCCGTCCCGTTCGCCGAGCACGCGCTGGACCGCAAGCTGGTGGTGCGCCCGTTCGCCGGCGACGGCGTCCGCGTGACGATCGGGACCAGTGAGGAGAACGACCTGTTCCTGGCCGCGGCGCGGGAGTTCCTGATCCGGCCCGAAGCAGGCCGCCCCTGAAGCGGCACGTGACCTTTGCTCCGAAGCCGTCCGGCCGTGACTGAGGCCGGATCAGGAACCGTCGGCCCAGTCAGCTCGCGAACTGCTTGACGACCAGCTCGATCACGGCGGCGACGCCGATCACCACGATCACGCCGCGCAGCACCACCGGCGACAGCTTCCGGCCGATCTTCGCGCCGAGGAAGCCGCCGGCGGTGCTGCCGACGGCCAGCCACAGCACGACGGCCCAGCTGACCGGCGCGACGAACGCGTAGATGATCCCGGCGACGAGGTTGACGACGGCGGCGAGCACGTTCTTGATGCCGTTGAGCTTCTGCAGCGGCTCCGACAGCAGCATCCCCATGACGGCCATCAGCATCACGCCCTGCGCGGCGGTGAAGTACCCGCCGTAGATGCCGATGAGGAAGATGAAGAACATCAGCAGTGGCCCGGGTTTGTGCTCGGTCCCGTTCTGTTCGCGCCGCTCGGCGACCCACTTCGACACCCGCGGCTGGACGACCACCAGGATCACGGCCAGCCCGACGAGCACCGGGACGACGGCTTCGAAGGCGTCCTTGGGCAGCGAGAGCAGCAGGATGGTGCCGCCGATGGCCCCGAGGAAGGACGCCACGGCGAACTTGGCGGTCTGCCGCCAGGAGCCCGTGAGCTCGTGCCGGTACCCCCAGGCCCCGCTGAGCGTCCCGGGCGCGAGGCCGATGGCGTTCGAGGTCGTGGCGGTCACGGGCGGGTACCCGAGCGCGACGAGCACGGGGAAGGTGACGAGCGTCCCGGACCCGACGACGGCGTTGATGGTCCCGGCCCAGACCCCGGCGACCACGACGATCAGGGCGTGCCACCACGTCATGAAGCATTCACGCAGCGAGCCTAAGCATGGTGGGCCGCTCCCGCGACGCGCACGGGGTCAGATGTGTCAGGTCAGACACCCACGTCTTCACCGTGGGGTGAAGACGCAGAACTCGTTGCCCTCCGGGTCGGCCAGCACGTCCCACTCGATGTCGCCGCCGCGTTCGCGGAGCACGGTCGCCCCCAGGGCGACCAGTTCGGCCGTGTCGCCGAAGACGTCGAGGTGCAAGCGGTTCTTGACCGTCTTCGCCTCCGACACGGGGTTGAACCAGATCAAGGGGCCGTCGCCCTCCGGATCGACGATCGGCACCGGCCAGTCCGCCGGGCGCGAGTCGCCGGTCACCGAGTCGCGGCGGAGGTAGCCCAGGGCGCGGCACCACCAGTCGGCGAGAGCCTGGTGGTCGCCCGCGTCCAGGGCGAGGTCCTTGAATCGCGCGGTCATGCCGTGATCATGGCAGTCACCCCCGGCGGTTCCGGGAGCTGAGAGGATGAGCGGGTGGACACCGAGCAGGTCTGGAGCGCGACCGTCGACCGGCTGCGGGCGCGGATCGACTCCGGTGACCTGCCGCCCGGCAGCCGGCTGCCCGCCGAACGCGTTCTGTGCGAAGAGCTCGGGATCAGCCGGGGGTCGCTGCGGCAGGCGCTGCGGGTCCTCGACTCCATCGGGTACGTCCAGATCCGCGCCGGCTCCGGCACCTACGTCCGTGAGCAGCAGGAACAGCCCCTGCGGACCTGGTTCACCGAGCACGACCAGCTCGTCGAGAAGCTCTTCGACCTCCGGGCGACGGTCGAACCGACCCTTGCCGAGCGGCTGGCCCGGCACGCCTCCGCCAAGACCGTGAGCCGGCTCGAGGACAACGTCGCCGAAATGGCGCAGGCCGCCGAGGACGGGGACATGCTGCACGTCATCGCCGCCGATGCCGAGTTCCACCGGGTGATCGCGCAGAACGCCGGCAACGACGACGTCGCCGGGCTGCTGCGGTCCGTGCTCGCCTTGGTCGGCGAGGAGCGGCGGGCGGCGCTGCGGCTGCCCGGGCAGATCCGCAAGGCCGTCGCCGACCACCGGGCCATCCTCGACGCCATCCGCCGGTCCGAGCCCGCCGCCGCCCGCGAGCTGACGCTCAAGCACCTGGTGGACGCCAAGAACTACGCGCACGACTTCGCCGCGGAGGAGCGCTGAAATGGAAAAGGTCCGCTTCACCGAAGAGAAGGCCACCAACCTGGCCACCCTCTACGGCCGCGCGCTCGACTACCGCAGCGCCCACCCGATCCTCGGCGACCAGGCGGCCGACGACGCCGTCCGCCGGATCGACTACGACTTCACCAAGATCGGCATCTCCGCCGACCGCGCGGTGTCGGTGGTGCTGCGGGCCAAGCCGATCGACGACTGGGCCGCCGAGTACCTGCACACCCACCCGGACGCGATCGTGCTGCACCTGGGCTGCGGCCTGGACACCCGGTTCCAGCGCCTCGCGCCGCCGGAGACCGTCCACTGGTACGACGTCGACTACCCCGAGGTCGTCGAGCTGCGCGAAAAGCTGTACCCGAAGGCGCCGAACCAGTCGCACATCGCCTCGTCGGTGACCGACTTCGAGTGGCTCGATCAGGTGCCGTCCGACCGGCCGGCGCTGATCGTCGCCGAAGGCCTCACGATGTACCTGAAGCCCGAAACCGGCATCGAACTGTTCCGCCGGCTGGCCGCGAAGTTCCCGGCCGGCGAGCTGATCTGCGACCTCTTCAACCGGACCGCCATCAAGATCCAGAAGCTCAACGCGCCGGTGCGCAAGGCGGGCGCGACGCTGTACTGGGGTGTCGACGACCCGCGTGAACTCGAGCGCTGCGGCCTCACGCTGGAGTCCTCTTTGGACGCCGGGCACTGGGCGACCCCGGACGTGCTGGCCAAGATGGGCCCGATCACCCGGTTCCAGCTGCGGTTGCTGAAGATCTTCCCGCCGCTGGCCCGGACAGCGCACATCGTGCGGTACCGCTTCTAGCGCGGCCCCAGCACGCGCGCCACGAACCTCGGCCGGCCGCCACCGGGGGTGGCCACGCGTTTCCGGCCGTACGATCGACGCCGTGCGCAAGATCGCCGTGAAGAACGTCCGCGTGGTGTTGCGCACCAGCCTGGGCTTCGCCGGGCTGGGCATCGGCTCGAGCGTGGCCGGGTCCGGCGTGGTCGCCCTGCTGCTCGTGCTGCAGGGCCTGCCCAACGACGTCGGCGACCGCGGCTGGGTGCTCGGCCTGACCGCCGCCGGCATCGTCGCCGCCGCGCTGCTCGCCGGGACGCTGTGGACCGCCTGGCTGCAGCGGCGCACCGCGATCTGGTTCGTGCTCGGGCGCCCGCCGTCGGTGAGCGAGGCGCGGCGCGCGCTGCGGCTGCCGGTGGACATGGCCGTGGTCAGCGGCACGCTCTGGCTGATCGGCACCGTCGTCCTCACCGTGCTCGCCGGCGTGCTCGGCTCGGCCGGCGACGCCGGCGGCATGGCGACGGTGATCGGGCTCGGCGGGCTCACCACGGTCGGGCTCACCTACCTCGCCGCCGAGTGGGTGGCGCGGCCGGTGATGACGATCGCGCTGGACGTCCTGCCGCCGCGGGGCTCGCTGCCGGTGACCGTGCTGACCCGGCTGGTCGTCACCTGGGCGCTGGCCAGCGGTGTCCCGTTCGTGGGCGTGCTGCTCGTCGCCACACCCCCGGACCTGGGCTCGGGCGACCACACCGCGAGCCTGGTCATGCTGTCGGTGATCGGCCTCGCCGTCGGCGCGATCGGCACCGCGCTGCTGGCCAGGGCGGTCGCGGCACCGCTGCACCGGCTGCGGGTGGCGCTCGACGAGATCGCGCGCGGCCACACCGACGTCGCCGTGGACGTCGACGACGCCAGCGAGATCGGCCGGCTCCAGACGTCGGTGAACCAGCTCGCGGCCGGCCTGCGCGAGCAGGCGCGGATGCGGGACCTGTTCGGCAGGCACGTCGGGGCCGACGTCGCCCGGCACGCGCTGGAGTACGGCGCGTCCCTCTCGGGCGACGTCCGCGAGGTCACGGCGTTGTTCGTCGACGTCGTCGACTCGACCGCGCTGGCCTACCGCACGCCGCCGGAGGAACTGGTCGGGAAGCTGAACCGGCTGTTCGCCGCGGTCGTCTCCGCGGTCAACGCGCGCGGCGGGCTGGTCAACAAGTTCCAAGGCGACGCCGCGCTGTGCATCTTCGGCGCGCCGACGCGGCTCGCGGACGGCCCGACGGCCGCGCTGGCCGCGGCGCGGGCGATCCGGGACGCGGTCCGCGAGGCCGGCGAACTCGAAGTCGGCGTCGGCGTCTCGAGCGGCCCGGTGTTCGCCGGGCAGCTCGGCACCAGCAGCCGGCTCGAGTACACCGTGATCGGCGACGCGGTCAACGAGGCCGCGCGGCTCACCGAACTCGCCAAGGCCGTCCCGTCACGGGTGCTCGCCAGCGACGCCGTCGTCTCCGCGGCGCTGCCGGGCGAAGCCGCGCACTGGGAGAAGCACGGCGAGCTGGAGCTGCGCGGCCGCCAGGAAGCGACGCCGACCTGGACGACCGGCGGTCAGGACAGCTGACCCAGGTCCGGCCAGCGCAGCACGGTCGAACCCCAGGTCAGGCCCGCGCCGAACGCGCTGAGCAGGACGCGGTGGCCCGGGACGAGCGTCCCGTCCGCGCGGGCGTCGGCCAGGGCGAGCGGGATGGACGCGGCACTGGTGTTGCCGACCCGGTCGATGTTGGCGACGACGGCGTCGGCGGGCATGCCGAGCTGCTTGGCCGTGGCCTGGAGGATCCGGATGTTCGCCTGGTGCCCGACGAACCGGTCGACGTCGCCGACCATCCAGCCCGCGCGGTCCAGGACCGTGCGCGACGACTCGGCCATGCGCGCGCAGGCGTGGCGGAACACGGCCGTGCCCTGCATGGCGAGGAAGCGGTCGCTCGGCTGATCGGACAGCCGCCGCCGCGCGCCGCCGGCCTCGACCCACAGCAGCTCGGCGTGCTCACCCTCGCTGTGCAGGTCGAACGGGCCGAACGCGCCGGGCTCGTCGGCGTCACCCGCGCGGAGCAGCACCGCGCCGGCGCCGTCGCCGAAGATCGGCACCGTGGTGCGGTCTCCGGGGTCGATGAGCGTGGTGAAGGTGTCCGCGCCGATCACGAGCACGCGCTCGGCCAGCCCGCCCGCGATGAACCCGGCGGCCGTGGCCAGGGCGTAGACGAAGCCGCTGCAGACGGCGTTGACGTCGAAGGCCGCGGCCGTGCCGAGCCCGAGCCGGGCGGCGACCTGCGGTGCGCTGGCCGGGCAGGGCTGGTCGGGCGTGGAGGTGGCGAGGACGACGGCGTCGGCGGAGGTGCCCGCGAGCGCTTCGCGGCCCGCCCCGACCGCGAGGTCCACAGTGGACTCGTCCGGGCCTGCGACGCGGCGTTCGCGGATCCCGGTGCGGGTCCGGATCCACTCGTCCGAGGTGTCGAGCCGGGCCGCGATTTCGTGGTTGTCCAGGACTTTCGTCGGCAACCACGAACCGAGACCGGTCAGCACGGCGGCAGGTGCGGGCACGGGAGAGCCTCCCCACGCCGGCGGGTTGGCGGAGCGACCGGCTGGTCTTCCACTTCTATGGGCTACCCCCTGGTAGACCGGTCAGTTGTGTTCCAGCTCACGCAAAAAGTTGTTTCATCTTCGCCTCGGACGGAGTAGTGAGCGACGTCACGGAGGAGTGACACGCGGCGAATTGTCGGGGGTGCCGGTTAGCCTGCTGAGGTGCGGACACCCGACCTCGACCAGCTGGACATCGCCATCCTCGCCTGCCTCCAGGCCGACGCCCGCACGATCGCCGAAACGATCGGCGCGAAGGTCGGTCTCTCGGCCGCGGCCGTCCAGCGGCGGATCAAGCGGCTGCGCGAGGCGGGCGTCATCGAGCGCGAGGTCGCGGTGCTGTCGCCGGAGGCGCTCGGGCTGAGCATGACGTTCGTGGTCACGGTCGAGATGGAGCGGGAGAACCTCGCGGTCTTCGACGGGTTCCGCCGCCAGGTCCTCGCCGAGGGCGCCGTCCAGCAGTGCTACTACGTCACCGGCACGGCGGACTTCGTGCTGATCGTGACGTGCCCGGACATGGCCGGCTTCGAGGCGTTCACCCGGCGGATGTTCTTCGACAACCCGAACGTCCGGCACTTCACGACCAGCGTGGCGATGGACCGCGTGAAAGTGGGGCTCACGCTGCCGCTCGACCCGTAAGCTGGCCCGCTGGGGGAGGCATGCTTCGGATCTTTCTGGCCGCGACGCTGATCGACGCGCTGGGCAGCGGGCTGTGGGTCCCGTTCGCCCTGCTGTTCCTGGTGCACGGGCAGGGCATGGGCCTGGTCGACGCGGGCGCGTCGCTGACCACCGGCGCCCTGCTGGCCCTGGTCACCGGCCCGGCCGCCGGCGCGGCGATGGACCGCTTCGGGCCGCGGGCGCTGCTCATCGCGGGCAACCTGGTTCGGCTCGCCGCCTTCGCGGCGTACCCGCTGGCGCACACGAGCTGGCAGGTGGTCGTGGTGTCGGTGGTGGCGGGCTTCGGCGACCGGCTGTTCTGGACGTGCAACGCGCCGATGGTGGCCCGGCTCACCTCCGGCAGTGACACCGACCGCGTGCTGGCCACGCAGACCGTCGGCCGGTTCGCGGGGGCGGGTCTCGGCGCGGCGGCGATGGCGGTCCTGCCGACGATCACGAGCCCGTGGGCGTTCCACCTGCTCGCGTACGCGAACGCGGCGAGCTTCGGGGTGGCGGCGGCGCTGATCCGCCTGCTCCCGCGGGTCGTGAGTGGTAACGCGGGTTCTAACCCTCCTTACCGCTCACGACCAGCCGGGAGCTGGCGGGCCGTGCTGGGCGATCGGGCCTTCACGGGGTTCTGCGTCACCCACATGGCGTTCACCCTCGCCAGCGCCGGCAAGTTCTCCGTGCTGCCGATCGTCGTCCGCGACCTGCTGCACGGTCCACAGTGGATCGCCGGGACCGCGATCACCGTCGGGACCGTGGTCGTCGTCACCGGGCAGCGGCCGATCGTCGGGCTGCTCGCCGGGCGGAGCCGGACCGCCGGCCTCATCGAGTCCGCCGTTCTCTTCGCGCTCTGCTTCGCGCTCCTGATCCCGCTGACCGTCGTCCCGCTGCCGGTGGCCACCGTGCTGATCCTGCTCACCAGCCTCGGCTTCTCGATCGCCGAAGCCCTCTTCGGCCCGACCGCCACCGCCGCGGCCGCCGCGGCCGCTCCGCCGGGGGCCGAAGGGCGGGCCAGCTCGATCTTCCAGCTCTCCTGGGGCCTGCCCATCGCGCTCGCGCCGGGCCTGCTGGCCGCCCTGCTCAGCACGAGCAACGCGCTGACCTGGTCGATCCTGGCCCTGACCTGCGCGTCCGCCGTCCCCGCACTGCTCGTGCTGCGGAAGAAGCTGCCGGAGGCCCTGCGCGAACCGTCACCACCCGTGGCCGCCTGAGCGCAAGGGGTATGTGCCCGGTGTTACACCACAATGGACGGATGCAACCGATCAAGTGAACGTGAGACTTTCTCCGTCATGACCGTTCCCCCTGGTCATCTCCTTGCCGAACCGTTCGCGCCGCGCGAACCACCGCGAGACTCCAGGAGGGGCCGTGCACACCGACGCCGTACACCAGAGCCAGTTCGTGCTGCTGAACGAGAGCACCACGCCCGTCCTCTCGCGCCTGTCCTACCACTCCCACGAACCCTTCGCGGTGACCGTGGCCTTCCGGACCGAGCGCGGCCGGTGGATCGAGTGGACCTTCGCGCGTGACCTGCTCGTGGCCGGGCTCGACGAGCCGGCCGGCCTCGGCGACGTCCGGATCCGCCCGGACCTGTCCGAGGACGAAGACTTCCTGACCCTGGAAATCGAGTCACCGGACGGCTATGCGTCGTTCGAGCTCGAGGTCGAAGACGTCCGGAGCTTCCTGGACGCCTCCATCGAACTGGTGCCGCTCGGCGACGAGAGCGCGCACTTCGACGTCGACGGGCTGATCGAGGAGATCAGCAACGTCTGACCCGCAGACCTCCCATTCCCGCGGCGAGGAACGAAGGGCGGGTTTCGGGCGCGCTGGAGGCGCCCGAAACCCGCCCTTTCGCGGTTCTACCGGAGAGTCAGCTGGTCTTCAGCGTGGCGCCGGTGCCCGAGAGGGCGGCGCCGATCGGGTAGAAGTACGTCACGGACGTGTTGCCGCCGGACAGGATGCCCTGCGCGCTGTTGCCGGCGATGAAGCCGCCGCCGGAGTCACCCGCGGCCGAGCGGACGTTGGTCGCGGTCATGCCGTTGACCGTGCCCTCGGCGTACCGGACGCTCTGGTTCTTGGCGCCGATGGTGCCGCAGGTCCAGCCGGTGGTCGAGCCGGCCTTGCAGACCGACGTGCCGGTCGCGGCGTTCGACTGCCCGCGCACCGCGGTCCCGTTGTTCATCTGGGCGACCGGGGTCCAGCTGCTGTTCGTGTTCACCCGCGCGTAGTCCGCGCCCGGGAACCGGTAGGTGCCCCACGAGCCCAGCGCGGCACCGTTGGAGCCGGTCAGCCGGCCGGCGCCGGTGAGCGCGGCGCAGTGGCCGGCGGTGACGAAGCCGGTGGTCGTCGCGAACCCGACCGAGCAGCGCGACGAGCCGCCGATGTAGTAGGCGTCGCCACCGCGGATGTTGGCGTACGTCGTGGGCGCCGACGCCGTCTCGCGGATCGCCACGATGGCGGCGTCCACACCGGACTTGGCGAGGAACGCGACCGCGGCGGCGCGCTGGCCCTGCAGCACGTCCAGGGTGACGCGGTTGGTGGCGTCGTCGACACCCCAGCCGGTGATCGCGGCGGGCGCCGCCTTGTCCGCGGCGTTCAGCTTGTCCACAGTGGAATTGAGCTGGCGGGCGCCGAACCGGACGACTTCCGCTTCGGCCCCGGCTTCGCGGATCTTGCCGGCCAGCGCGGCGTTCGTCGTGGTGACGTGCGCCTTGCCGGTGACGGCGTTGTAGGTGGCGCCACCGAACGCGTCGCCGAGCGCCGCGGTCAGCGACTCGGTGACCCGGTTCGCGACGTCCTCGCTCTTCAGCCGGGCGATCGCCTGGTCGTGGGTCAGGCCGAGGTCCCGCTGCATGGCGGGCACCATGTCCGGGTTCAGCAGGTCCTGGCCCGACGCGGGGACGGCGGTCGCGGCCAGCGCGCCCGTCGCCATCACCGCGGTGGCAGCGGCACCGAGAAGTCTCGCGATCTTCATGCTTCTCCCTAGGTGGTTACGCGCGGCTCCGCACCGGCCACGCAGTGGTACTCCCCCGGGTGAGGGTCCCCGCAGTGGGCGTTACGGTGCAATCCGGGCGCCCGGCGAATGGGTATACGCATTCACCGAGGACGAATCCCCTGCTCCAGCCGGGCTCAGCCGCCCGTTGTCACCCAGTCGGACAGGTCCGTAAGTAGGGTTTCCGTGAACTACTTTCAGTAGTCACTTGGAGTACACGAACGCGTTAAGCGACGTTCGAACGTGCGATCGGCCGGGGTTTCGCACGCTGGGTGAGCCGATCGCCTCGGTTCCCGCAGCAAATCGGTGACGGTGGGTAGGCAGACGTGTGACGACAGCACCCACCACGTATTCGGTGAAAGGTTTACGGACGCATCACCGCTGCTTAGGCTCCCGCGAGCTGGTGCCGGTGTGTCGAGGAGGGTCGTATGTGGCTGACCACCCCCCGCCCCACCTCGGTTTCCGTCCGGTCCGGACCCGCCCGGCTGACCGGCCGCGACACCGAGCTCGACGCCATCGTCGCCGTGCTGCGGAGACGCCCGGCCGCGGTCCTCATCGAGGGCGAGCCCGGCATGGGCCGCACCCGGCTGCTCGCGGAGATCGGGCGGCGCAAGGAGTTCGACGGCGGCCGGGTGCTCACCGGCGCCTGCCAGCCGCTGCGGCAACCGTTTCCCTACGGGCCCGTCCTGGAAGCGCTTCGCGCGGTCGGCGACGCCCCGCTCGGGCCGCTCAGCCCGGTCGCCGGCGTGCTGCGGCCGTTGCTGCCGGAACTCGCGGAAGCGCTTCCCCCGCAGCCGGAACCCCTGACCGACCCGGTCGCCGAACGCCACCGCGTGTTCCGCGCGGTGCGGGAGCTCCTGCACGCCTGCGGCCCCACGCTCGTGCTGATCGACGACCTCCAGTGGGCCGACGAGGACACCCGTGACCTCATGCGGTTCCTGGCCGGCACGATGCCGCCCGAGCTGGCGGTGGTCGCCACCTACCGGTCGGCCACCGACGTCCGCCCCGGTCCGCTCGGGGCCCCGTTCCGGACCGACCCGGCGGTGCACTCCGCGCGCGTCGCGCTCGGGGCGCTCGACGTCGCGGCCGTGCGCGCGCTGGCCGTCGACATCCTCGAACTGCCCAGGGTGACCGACGACTTCGCGGCGAAACTGCACGAGTGCACGGCCGGGATCCCGTTCGTCGCCGAGGAAACCCTGCGCGCGCTGAAGGAAGCGGCCGAACGGCTCCCGGTCGGCGAGGTCCTCTCCGACCGCCTGCTCGAAAACCTCGAAGTGCCGGTGCTGCTGCGCGAATCCGTCACCGAACGGCTCGCCGCGCTGCCGGAGCCGGCGGTGCGGCTGGCCGGCGCGGCCGCCGTGCTCGGCGTCGGCGCGGAAGCGGCCGTGCTCGGCGAACTGGCCGGGCTCTCCGGTGACACCCTCCGCACCGCGCTGCTCGACACGCTCTCCGGCGGGGTGCTCGGCGAGGTCGGCGACGACCGGTACGGCTTCCGGCACCCGCTGGCGCGCAAGGCGGTCTACGACACGGTGAGCGGCCCGGAACGCGCTTTGCTGCACGCGCAGGCGATCCGCGTGCTCGCCGCGCAGCCGTCCCCGCCGCTCACGCTGCTGGCCCGGCACTCCCGCGCCGCCGGCCGCGTCGACCAGTGGCGCCACTACGCGGAAGCGGCCGCCGACGAGGCGATCACCCGCGGCGAGACGTCCCGCGCGATCGACCTCCTGCAGTCGGTGCTCGCCGAGCCCGGCCCGTCGCAGGCCGACACCGGGCGGGTGGCGGGCAAGCTGAGCCAGGTCGCGCTGCGGGGGTTCCGCCCCGAGGTGCTCGGCACGCTGCAGCGCGTCCTCGAAGAGGTGACGCTGCCGCCGTCGGTCCGCGGGTCGATCCGGCTGAGCGTCGGCATGCTGCTGGTCCGGACCATCGGCGGCCTCGGCCGCGGCCGGCTGGAGGTCGAGCGCGCGGTCGGCGAACTGACCGACCGGCCGGACCTCGCCGCCCGCGGGATCACCCTGCTCGCCCAGCCGATCGACGGGCTGACGCCGTTGTCGTGGCACGAATCCTGGCGCGCCCGCGCGGGCGAGGTGTACGAGCGGCTCGACGACCCCGAACTGCGGCTCGCGCTGACCGCCGACCGCATCGCCGCCGCCTCGCACGTCGGCGACGGCTCGGCGTGGGCGGAGTTCGAAGCGCTACCGGACACGGTCGGCACGGTCGCCGAGCGCGTCCAGCTGGCCCGGCTGTGGTGCAACCTCGCCGACGGGCAGTCCTGGGCCGGGCACCTCGACCGCGCGGACCGGCTGGTGACCGAGGGCGTCCGGCGCGCGACCGACGCGGGTGCGTTGTACGCGATCGGCCTGATCCAGGGCACCCGCGTCCGGCTCGACTGGGTGCGCGGGCGCTGGACCGGCCTCGCCGAGGCCGCCGAGCAGCTGCGGGACAGCTACCCGGAACTCGGCCCGATCGTGATGGAGTCCTCGCTCGTGCTCGGCGGGCTGGCGGCGGTGCGCGGCGAGTTCGCCGCCGCCCAGCGGCACCTGACCGCGGCGAGCGTGCACGCGCCGGACCGCGGCCCGATCCCGGTGGTCCTCTCGGCCGCCGGCGTGCTGATCTCCGTGCTCCTGGCGACCGACGACGTCGACGGCGCGTGCGCGGCGGCCGACACGGCGGTGGCCGCGGCCGGCCGCAAGGGGGTCTGGATGTGGGCCGCCGCGCTGGTCCCGGTGGCCGCGCAAGCGTATGCGCGGGCCGGGCGCTGGCCGGAGGCCGACAACGTCGTCGAAGCGTTCGCGCGCGGCATCGAAGGCCGGGACGCGCCGGTGGCCGCGGCCGCGCTGGTGGCGGGCCGCGCGGTGCTGCTCGAAGCACGCGGCAAGCACCTGGCCGCGGCGACGTTGTTCGACGAAGCCGCGTCCGGCTACGCGGCCCTGCCGATGCCCTACCCGGCGACGGCCATGCGCGAGCGCGCGTCGATGTGCCGGCTGGCCGCGGGCAACCGGTCGGCCGTCGACGAGCTGACGTCGGCGGCCGAGGCGTACGAGCAGCTCGGGGCGACCCGCGACGCCGGCCGCTGCCGTCACCAGCTGCGCGAGCACGGCGCTTGGGCACCCTCGCAGCGCGGACGGCGGGGGTATGGGAGCGAGCTGTCACCGCGGGAGCGCGAGGTGGCGCGGATGCTCGCGGAGGGCCGGACCAACCGGGAGATCGCGGACGGGCTGTTCCTTTCGCCGCGAACGGTGGAACAGCACGTGGCGAAGGTGCTGCGGAAGCTGGGCGCGCGGTCGCGGACGGACGTGGCCCGCAAGCTCCCCGGCGAGGTGACCACCGCGCCGGCTGGCTAGCCGAGCGGCGCCGTCCTACCTTGAGCGCGTGACAGAAGAGGCACTCCCCGCCTGGCGGCGGCGGACTTCCGGCGAGACCCGCTGGCCCGCGATGGGCGTCGTCGTCGCCACCCTCGTGCTGCAGGTCGCCCTGCCCGACGACATGGCCCTGCACCCGTGGTGGCTGCTGCCCGGCGTGTCCGTGCTGCTGGTCGTGGCCCTGCTGCTGGTCAACCCGGGGCGGATGTCGCAGTTCAGCGCCGTCGAGCGGACCATCTCACTGCTCATCGTCGGCCTCGTCACCGCGGTGAACGCCTGGTCCGCGGTGTCGCTCGTGTACGGCATCGCAACCGGCTCGGCCGGTGACCGCGCCGGCGCCGTGCTGGTCACCGGCGGGATCGTCTACTGGACGAACGTCGTCGCCTTTTCCCTCTGGTACTGGGAGTTCGACCGCGGCGGCCCGGGCCGGCGCGCCGCGGGCCAGGCCGAGCACCCCGACCTGCAGTTTCCGCAGATGGCCGACCCGGGCCTGGCGCACCAGGACTGGGAACCGTCCTATTTGGACTACCTGTACTTCTCGTTCACCAACGCGGCGGCCTTCAGCCCCACCGACGTCATGCCCCTGCGGATCTGGGCGAAGATGACGATGATGCTGCAGGCCGTCGTGTCGCTGGTGCTGGCGGTGATGGTGGTCGCCTGGGCGATCAACAACCTGAAGTGATTGTCCACTTCTTGACAATTGACTCCCGTCGGTGACGTCGGCGACCCTTGACCCGGACCGACCGAGGGATGCATGACCGACAAGAACGACGACGTGGTCAACCAGGTGGAGGGCGATCCCGCGACCGCCGTTCAGGTGCGGGACGTGCGTGGCCACCTATACGTGAATTCGCAGGTGTACAACGGCGAACCGCCGGCTCCACGCCCGAAGGGCGGGCGGTTGAACGTGCTCGCGGTCGACGACGAGGCCTACGCGCTGGAGGAGATCGTCCACCTGCTGCGCGCCGATCCGCGCGTCGGGAAGGTCGACGGCGTTTCCGACGCGCTCACGGCGACGCGGTACATCCACCAGGTCCTGCGCCAGAAGGAACAGCTGGACGCGGTGTTCCTGGACATCGAGATGCCCGGCCTGAACGGCCTCGACCTGGCTCGGATGATCGCCCGGTTCGCCGTACCGCCCGGGTTGGTGTTCGTCACCGCGTGGGAAGAGCACGCGCTCGAAGCCTTCGAACTCGAGGCCGTCGACTACCTGCTGAAGCCGGTCCGCACGGACCGGCTCGCCGACGCCGTGCGGAAGCTGCTCGACCGTGCCTCGTCATCCGACGGCGAAACGCCCGCAGATCCGCTGATCTCCGTGGAGCGCGACGGCGTCGAGGAATTCGTCCGCCTTTCCGAGGTGTGCCTGGCCGAGCTGGACGGGGACCGGGCCCGGTTGTCCACCCCGGCAGGCGAGTTCTCCGTCCGGGTACCGGTGTCGGTGCTGACCGCCGACTGGGCTGCCGCCGGGTTCGTCCGGATCGACGAGCAGCACTGGGTGGCGGTCAAGCACGTCGAAAACGTCCGGCTCGCAGACGAGGAGATGACCGTCCAGGCCGCGGGCCGCAGTTTGGTCGTCAGCCCGGAATACGTCCGTGAGGCGCGCAACCTGCTGGTCCGCTCGCGACGACGACCGGAGCGCCACTGAGGTGCCGGACGTCATGGGAGTCGCGGGGCTTTTCTGGCTCGTGACGGCCCTGTTCCTGCTGCGGGCCGCCCGAGCGCGACGCCGTCGTGAACTCCCTGCGCCCGTCCGGGAGCAGATCTTCGCCATTCTGCCGGTCGTTGCCGAATTTCGCCGTGGCCTCGGCGCCGAGGGCGCGGCACAGTTGCGAGCGCTGCTCAGCGTGTCCGCCGTCGTGATAGTCGACGAACAGGGCCCGATCGCCTGGGACGGCTCGGTCGACGAGGAACACGTCGACCGAGCCGGGCTGCTCGCGGCGAAGATGCTGGCCGGCGGCGTACCCGAACCGACAGCACAGGGCGCCTTCTGCGGTCGTCCGACCTGCCCCGTCCGGTACGCGACGACACTGCCGCTCAAGGCCGGCGACGTGATCCGGGCGGCGCTGGTCGTCTATTCGGCAGACCGGTCTGCCGTACGGGACGAGGTGCTGCGCGCGGTGGCCAGCTTGATTTCCGACCAGCTGAGCCTCGGTGAATGGGATCGGTTCGAGCCGTCCGTCGACGACCCGCCGCTGTTCGTCATCCCGGACGAGATCCCGGCCACGTTCGTTTCGCAGTCACTCACCGCGGTGGGCGCCCTGACGAGAACGGACCCGGAATCGGCGACCGAGCTGCTGCGCGAGTTCGCCGACTTCCTCCGCTACCGCTCCCGGCAGTACGGCGAGTTCACGGTGCTGGCCGACGAGGTGCGGTGCGTGGACCAGTACCTCATCCTGGCCCGGGAACTGCTCGGCGATCGGCTGACCGTGGTGGTGGACATCGCCCCCGAGGTGTTGCCGTTCAAAGTCCCGTTCCTGTGCCTGCAGCCGCTGGTCGAGCGGGCGGTGCAGTTCGCGCCCGGGCCGAGCCTGACGATTTCCGTGGCGGACGACGGCCCGGACGTCGTCCTCGGCGTCGAGCACGAGGATCCGCGGCTGGCGTACTCCGACGTCCCGATGGCCGGGCCGGTAGACAACTGGTGGGAGCGCCATGGGCGACGGTACCCGGGGGTGTCGGGCCTGTCTGCGTTGAGCAGGCGGCTCGCCCACCTGTACGGGGACGGCTTCTCACTCGAGGTGGACGTGCGGGCCGAAGCGACCACGAAAGTCACCCTGCGGTTGCCGAAGATCTGACGCCCCCGTGGATCCGGGGGCGTCAGATCGCTCAGTGGCGGGTCATCGTGAAGCTCTGGCCGTCGGAGCCGATCGCGCCCGGGGTCCACGTGTAGCTGCCCTTGTCGTCGGCGTTGAGGCCGGACGGGCTCGTCGAGGCCAGGTTCGTGCCGTTGAACTTGACGCCGGTGAACTTGATGCCGCCGGAGATCGAGGGGTAGGAGTCGGTCGGGGACTCGATGATCGCCTCCGCCGAGGCGTGCTTCGAGGTCAGGGACTTGGTGATCGTCTTGGACCAGCCCTTGGTCGTGTCGCTGATGTCGAGGCGGTACGTGTTTGTCGCCGTCCGGGTCACCGTGGCGGTGATATGGTCGCCGGCGCTGACGGAGTTCGAGTAGTACACCGGCGCGGCCGGGTACATCTCGTACCAGGCCTGGTAGACCGGGCGGCCGCTGGAGCAGTCGGTGGCCACGCCGGTCTGCTCCACAGTGGACGACCCGTCGCCGTCGATGCCGACCCACGGGGCGAAGAGATCGTTGGTGGAGGTGCAGGTCACGGACGGTTCCGTCCAGCTCGCGGTGGCCGTGGTGAAGCTGCCGAAGCTGACGTACCCGCCCCAGTTGCCGCCCGAGAACTGGTGACCGTGGAAGTGCGCGCCGAAGACGGCGGCGTGGGCGGTGCCCGAGAAAGCCAGCGAGGCCGCCGCGGCGGCGGCCACCGTGAGGACGCGGAGGGTTTTGGACATGCGGGGACTCCGTTCACCGAGGGGGACCGGGAAAACCGTGTCCTCAAGTGTTGGATCCCCACCGAAAATAAAGTAGCTACTTTCGCATGGTCTTAAATTGTCCGAAAAGACCCGTAAAGGCCTCCGCGGGGGAAAGAGGCCTTTACGGGTCCAGATCGCTCACCTACCGCCCGGTCAGGTGAGCGGGGCTACTGCTGCGCCTGTGCGTGCGCGGCGTCCACGAACTGCGTCGTGTACGTCTTCGACAGGTCGATCTTGTCCTTCTTCGGCTTCACGTTGCTCGACGACTCGCCGAGCACCTTCAGCACGTTCTGCGCCCCGGCCGGGTCCATCCGGCCGTCCTTGGTGAACATCGGCAGGCTGTCCCGCAGCGACTTGACGTACAGCGCCTTGTCCCCGCCGGCGAACGACGGCGGCATCATCGCGGCCACCTGTTCCGGTGTGTGCGAAGAAATCCACTTCAGGGTCTCGACGTACGCATTGGCCAGTTTCTGCACGATGTCCGGATAGCGTTTCACGATTTCGCAGCCCATGTACAGCGAGCTCGCCGGGTACAACCCGCCCAAAGCGGCTTTCGTGCCTTCGACCGTGCGCATGTCGTAGAGCACTTTCGCCTGGCCCGTGTTCGTCAGCTGCGCGATCGTCGGGTCGGTCGTCATGCCGGCGTCGATCGAGCCCTGGTTCATCGCCGAGATGAACGTCTGCCCGGCGCCGACCTTCACCGGCGTGTACTCCTTCGACGTGACGCCGCCGCGCAGGGCCAGCGCCTTGGTCAGGAAGTCCGTCGACGAGCCCAGCGACGTGACGCCGAGGTTGCGGCCCTTGAAGTCCGCGCCCGACCTGACCTCGCCGGCCTTGGCGGTCGCGACCATCTCGGCCTCGCCCGGCACGTTCGCGAACTGCACGACGCTCTCGATGCACTGCTCCTTGGCCTGCAGGTCGATCGTGTGGTCGTAGAACCCGACCACCGCCTGCACCTCGCCGGCCAGCAGCGACGTCTCGGCGTTCGCGCCGGACGGCTGGTCGAACAGCTCGACGTCGAGACCCTGCTTCTGGTACGCGCCGATCTGCTGGGCGAGCTGCCCGGGCAGGTAGATCACCTTCGACAGGCCGCCGACCATGATCTTGACGTGCGGCTGGCCGGTGGTGCCGAGCGCGATCTCCCGCGAGTCGCGGCAGGCGGTGAGCCCGGCGGCGGCGACCGCGACCGCGGCCACCACCCCGACTGTCCTCTTCAGACGCATGTCAGACCGCCTTGATCGCGGCTTCGGAGGCGGACGGTGGCCGCCACCGCAGCAGCCGGCCTTCCAGCGTGCTGATCCCCCACTCGGCCAGCAGCGCGACGACGGTGATGATCAGCATGCCGGCGTACACCCCGGCGGTGTCGAACGTGCCTTGCGCGTTGGCGATCAGGAAGCCCATGCCGGCCTTCGCGCCGGTGTACTCGCCGACCACCGCGCCGATCAGCGCGAAGCCGAACGCCACGTGCAGCGACGACAGGATCCACGACGTCGCGCTGGGCAGCACGATCGACTTCAGCACCTGGCCGCGGGTCGCACCGAGGATGCGGGCGTTGTCGATCAGGTTGCGGTCGACCTCGCGGGCGCCGGTGAAGGCGTTGAAGAACACCGCGAAGAACACGAGCACGACGACGGTCGCGACCTTCGACGACAGCCCGAGCCCGAACCAGATGACGAACAGCGCGGCGAGCACGATGCGCGGCAACGCGTTGGCGGCCTTGATGAACGGCGCCAGCACCTGGGCGAGGTACGCGCTGCGGCCGAGGATCACGCCGAACACGACACCGAAGATGGCGCCGATGACGAACCCGAGCGCGGCTTCCTCGACGGTCACCAGGATCTGGTACCAGATCGAGCCGAAGTCGGTGCCGGTGCTGAACCACTCGACCAGCCGTTCCCAGATCTTCGACGGCTTCGAGTAGAAGAACGGGTCGATCCAGTACGTGGCGGTCAGCTCCCAGCTGCCCAGCCACACGACCACGATCGCCAGGCGCAGCAGCCAGATGTTGCGCTTGCGGCGGGCGGTCGCCTGCTTGGCACGGGCCAGGATGTCCTGCTCGGTTTCGAGCACGGGGAGGGGCGCGGACGTGGCCGCGGGGGTCTCAAGCGACATTGCTCGCTCCCTTCTCACGGGCCTTGTCGACCTCGCTGCGCAGTGATTCCCAGATGTCGGCGTAGAGCTTGCGGAACTCCTCGGTCAGCCGCAGTTCCTCCACCTTCCGCGGCCGGTCCAGGGGGATCTCGAAGACGTCCTTCACGGTGGCCGGCCCGGTCGTCAGCACGACGACCTTGTCCGCCAGCGCGATGGCCTCGTCGAGGTCGTGCGTCACGAAGATGACCGCGGCCCCCGAACCGGACCACAGCCGCAGCAGCTCGTCCTGCATCAGCGCCCGCGTCTGGACGTCGAGCGCCGAGAACGGCTCGTCCATCAGCAGGATCTTCGGCTTGGTGACCAGCGTCTGGGCCAGCGCGACGCGCTTGCGCATCCCGCCGGAAAGCTGGTGCGGGTAGTACTTCTCGAACCCGGCGAGCCCGACGCGGGCGATCCAGTCGACGGCCTGCGCGCGGGCTTCGGCCTTCGGCACCCCGCGGAACCGCGGGCCGGACGCGACGTTCTCCAGCACCGAGCGCCACGGCATCACGGCGTCGGTCTGGAACATGTAGCCGACCCCGTCGGGGATGGACTTCACGTCCTCGCCGTTCACCCGCACCCGGCCGGCCGACGGCGGCTGCAGGCCGGAGACCAGCGAGAGCGTCGTCGACTTGCCGCAGCCGGTGGGGCCGACGACGGCGACGAACTCGCCGGGCTGGACGGTCATGGTCAGGTCGCGGACGGCCGTGTGCACGGAACCGGACCCGCTCGGGAACCGTTTGGTGGCTCCGGTGAGTTCGATCAGTGGGGGAACCATGGTGGAGGTGACTCCTTCGTCACGTGGTGGGGCTCACGTTGGGAAGGGACGTTAAGGACGCGTGGCGCCCAGGTGAAGCTTGTCGACGTTCTCCGCGCGAGCTGTGCGTTCTGAATGTTTTGCTCATTTAGCGCACCGGCTTGACCTGGGGGTATGGTCCCGGCCATGCCAAAGTGGGCGCTCTTCCCGCGGATGCGGTTCAGCAGGCAGGTGCTGCTGCTGCAGATCGGCGTGGTCGCCTTGGTCGTGGGACTCGGGGTCGCCCTGGTCAGCCTGCTCCTCTCCCGCACCCTCACCGACCAGTACGGCCGCCGGGCGCTGGCCATCGCGAAGTCGGTCGCCGCGGACCCGGTCGTCGTCGCCAACGCGGCCGCGAAGCTCCCCGGCGGCCCCCTCGAACAGCGGGTTCTGGCCGTCACGAAGGCCAACGAGGCGCTCTTCGTCGTGATCACCGACGACAAGGGCATCCGGCTCGCGCACCCGACGGAGAGCCTGATCGGCCAGAAGGTGAGCACCTCCCCCGATGTCGCCCTCGCCGGACAGGATGAAGTCAGCGCGGTGCAGAGCGGCACGCTCGGGCTGTCCGTGCGCAGCAAGACCCCGATCTGGCAGGGAAACCGCGTGGTCGGCGAGGTCAGCGTCGGGTTCGAGGTCGGCGATCCGACGGGTGACTTCAACCGCCTGCTGACCATCACGCTGCTGTTCGCGGGCGGCGCGCTGCTGCTCGGCGCAGGCGCGTCGGCCCTGCTGAACCGGCGGCTGCGGCGCGTCACCCACGGTCTCGAACCGCACGAACTCACCGAGCTGCTCTACGAACGCGAAGCCGTGCTGCACGGAATCGGCGAAGGCGTGCTCGCCGTCGACGAAGCGAACCGCGTCTCGGTCCGGAACGACGAAGCGGAACGCCTGCTGGGCACCGAACTCCCGATCGGCGCGGCGATGGCCGAACTGTCGCTTTCCCCTCGGGTCCACAAGGCCGTCGAGGAGGGGCGGCCGGTCGACAACCTCCTCGCGGTGGCCGGAAACCGGGTGCTGGTGATCAACTCGCGGGCCGTCCGCCTGGACGACCGGCCGATCGGCACCGTGCTCACCTTCCGCGACCGCACCGACCTCGACACGCTCACCCGCGAGCTCGACGGCATCCGTGCCCTCTCCGACGGCCTGCGCGCCCAGCGGCACGAGTTCGCCAACCGGCTGCACACGCTCTACGGGCTGCTCCAGCTCGGCCACCACGCCGAGGCCGTCGAGTACCTGCAGACGCTGACGGACTCGTCGTCGGCGCGGCCGAGCGAGCTGGGCGACGCCGTCGCCGACCCGTACCTGCAGGCGCTGCTGGTCGCGAAAACCGAGCAGGCGCAGGAAAAGGGCCTCACGCTCAAGCTCGCTGAAGACACCTGGGTATCCACCACGGTGACCGACCCGATCGCCGCCAACACGGTGATCGGCAACCTCGTCGACAACGCCCTGCACGCCGCCCGGATGGGCCCGCGGCGGCCGGCGACCGTGGAGGTCGGGCTGCTCGCCGAGGGCGGCACCCTGCACGTGTCCGTTGTGGACAGTGGGCCCGGCGTTCCCGCGGACCTGCGGCGGACGTTGTTCGACGAGGGCGTCTCGACGAAGATCGCGCCCGGGCACGGCCTCGGCCTCGCACTCGCCCGGCAGGCCGCCCGCGCCCGCGGCGGCGACGTCTGGCTGGCCGACCCCGGCGAAGGCGAGACGGGCGCCCTGTTCGTCGCGAAACTGCCCGGAACGCTGACGGAGGACGGATGATCCGCACGCTGATCGTCGACGACGACTTCCGCGTGGCCGGCGTGCACGCCGGGTTCGTCGAGGAGGTCGAGGGCTTCGCGGTGGTCGGCACCGCGCACACCGCCGCCGAGGCGCGCGCCCGCGTCCGGGAGCTCGCGCCGGACCTCGTCCTGCTCGACGTCTACCTGCCCGACGAGTCCGGCCTCGCGGTGCTCCCGGAGCTGCAGACCGACACGATCGTGCTGTCCGCGGCGACCGACAGCGCGTCGATCGCCGCCGCGATCCGGGCCGGTGCGCTGAACTACCTGATCAAGCCGTTCACCACCCGCCAGCTCGCGGAACGGCTGACGTCGTACGCGCGCTTCCGCGGCCTGCTCGCCGAAGACCGGGCGCTGGCCCAGGACGACGTCGACCGCGCGTACCGGGTGCTGCACGACCAGGACCGCACGACCGCACCGAAGGGCCAGTCGACGGCGACGTCCCGGCTCGTCTCGGAGCAGCTGCGGCGGGCGGGGCGGCCGCTGTCGGCCGCGGAGGTCGCGGGCGAGCTCGGCATGGCGCGGGCGACGGCCCAGCGGTACCTCACCGCGCTGGCCGAGTCGGGGACGGTCCAGATGCGGCTGCGCTACGGCGCGACCGGCCGCCCCGAGCACGAATACCGCTGGTCAGGGGCCTGACTCAGCGGCCGCCGTAACGCTGGGCCATGCTCTCGGCGACCTCGACCCAGGCCTGGATCGGGTTGGGGGCCGACGACGGGGCGGCCGACGGCGGCAGGTCGACCCGCGCCTCGGCCTCCTCGTCCGGCACCGGCTTCTTCGGCTGCGGTTTGGCCTGCGCCTGGACCTGCTTCGGCGCCGGCTTCGCGGGCACCGGCACGAACACGGTCTTCGGCGCGGGCGTGACGACGACCGGCGCCTGCGGAACCGGCTGCGGTTCCGGCGCGGGAGCCGCGGCCACCGCCGGGCGCGCGTCGAGCTGGGCGACGTCCCGTTCCGGCGGGGAGAACAGGCCGCCGGTGAAGAGGCCGCCACCCAGCCAGCCGGCCGCGACGAGCAGCACCGCGGCCCCGCCGCCGAGCCAGATCCGGGCGCGCCGCCGGATCACCACGGACTTGGGCCGCAGGTCCTGGTCGCACACCGGCGGCCGGGTGTAGATAGGCGCGTCCTCCAGCCGCGCCACCTCGTCGTCGGTGCGGCGGCGCCGGGGCAGGCTCGCGGCGACGATGCCGGTGCGGTCCAGCAGCTCCACCGCGGTGCGGTCGCTGGACGAACGGGTCGCACTGCGCGGTGCGGTGCGAAGCATCGGGGACCTCCGGGACGGGGCTGGCGGACCCCACGCATTCTGGACCATTTCGGACGGTGCTGTCCGAAACGCAACTCGATTGAGTGACAGAGCGGCGTGAAAATGATTCGGTTTCTTCGCTATGCCTTCAACCCGAGCCGCGCGAGGGCCGCCAACGGCCGCTGATAAGCCGAGCCGAGCACGCGGGGAATGGCGTCGATGACGTAGGCGTCCGGTCCGATCAGGATCCGCGCCGACTTCCGTTCGATCCCGCGCAGGATCGTCTGCGCCGCCTTCTCCGGTGTCGTGCGGGCGATCCGCTCGAAGCCCTGCGCGGCCTTCTCCTGGTCCTCGGCCGCGCTGCGGGAGTTGCGCACGATGTTGGTTTTGATCCCGCCCGGGTGCACGCAGCTCACCGCGACCGGGTGCCGCGCGATCAGCATTTCCTCGCGCAGCGCTTCGGTGAATCCGCGCACCGCGAACTTCGCCGCGTTGTAGGCGCTCTGCGTCGGCACGCCGACGAAGCCGAAGACGCTGGAAATGTTGACGACGTGCCCGTCCCCGGACGCGATCAGGTGCGGCAGGAACGCCTTCGTGCCGTTCACGACCCCGCCGAGGTTGATGCCCATCAGCCAGTCGTAGTCCTCGAACGTCATTTCCTCGACGGTCGCGCCGAGCGCCACGCCGGCGTTGTTCACGACGACGTTGACCCCGCCGAACTCGTCGGCGACGTCTTCGGCGTGCGCGAGCACGGCACTGCGGTCGGCGACGTCCAAGGTGTACGCGCGGGCGTTGTCGCCGGCGAGCTTCGCCGTCTCCTCGGCGTTCGCGGTGACGACGTCGGAAAGCGCGACGCGGGCCCCGCGGCGGGCGAACTCGCACGCGAGCGCGCGGCCGATGCCCGAGCCCGCTCCGGTGACCACCACGACCTTGTCCGCGAACTGCTTCATCGGCCCTCCCGACAACCCGGTGTTACTACCGAGTAGGGAATCGTAGCGGCTGTGAGCTTGCTGTGGGTGTGCTGATTGTGTCGGTGCGTCGCCCTATGGTGGTCTCGTCGGCAGCACCGGACGAGGGAGGCGAAGCTCATGCAGCGGCCAGCCGTCCTGCTCACCGTCGCCGCGATCGTGCTGCTCGGCATCACCTTCGTCGTGGTCGTCGCGGCCCGGCCGGCCCAGCTCGCGGACGCGACGACGCCGGAGGCCGCCACGGTCGAGGCGGCTCCGGTGGCCGCCCTGCCCGCGGTGTCGAGTCCCGCGGTCGGCGCGTTGTTCGCCGAGGGCGCGCACTACTGCACGGCCAGCGTCGTGCACAGCGAGCGCGGCGACGTGCTGCTGACCGCGGCCCACTGCATCCACAACGGCGAGGGCGGCGGCTACCTCACCGGCGTCACCTTCGCCCCCGGCTACCACGACGGGGTCGCGCCGTTCGGCTACTGGACGGTGTCGGACGAGCTCGTCGCCCCGGGCTGGACGGCGTCGTCGGACCCGGACCTCGACGTCGGCTTCGCCACCGCGCACCAGGCGGGCACCACGAAGCCCCTCGAGAGCCTGGTCGGGGCGAACCTGCTGGCCACCGGCACGGCGTTCGAGCAGCCGATCACGCTCACCGGCTACCCGGACGACTCCGACGTCCCCGCGGTCTGCCAGAACACCACCAGCAAGCAGGACACCTTCCAGCTGAAGGTGGACTGCGCCGGTTTCCCGACCGGCACCAGCGGCGGCCCGTGGGTGACCGGCCAGAACCCGGAAACCCGGCTCGGCACGGTCATCGGCGTCATCGGCGGCTTCGAGTTCGGCGGCGACGACGCCGACACGTCGTACTCGAGCTACTTCGACACGGACGTCCTGGCGCTCTACCGGCAGACGACCGCCCGCACCTAGGCGGCATGATGCGGGCATGAGCGAGCCCGTCGACGTACCCATCACCGGAGAGCCGATCCGGCTCGGCCAGTTCCTCAAGCTGGCCGGCCTGGCCGAGGACGGCTCCCACGCCAAGGACCTGATCGACGCGGAAGAGGTCACGGTCAACGGCGAGGTCGAGACCCGCCGCGGCCGCCAGCTCACCGACGGCGACATCGTGGCGGTGGGCCCCGACCGCGGCAAGGTCGTCCTGGTCCACTGAGCCCGGCTCCATGCGCCCCAATGTGGCGTTCGGTGCGTCCAACGCACCCAACGCCACATTGGGGCGTTTGGGCGGGCCGGGTCAGCCGACGCTGGTCAGCGGTGGCAGGCCGAGCGCCCCGGCGAGCGCGTCCAGCTCGCGGCGCACCGGCCCGGCCAGCGGCACCCCCAGGGCCCGGCACTGCTCGAGGTGCTGGGCCTCGCGCCAGCCCGGGTAGCGGATCGGCGCGCCGCCGTCCCAGCCGAGCATGCTGCCGAACAGGGCGCTCGCCGCGCGGTAGAAGCCGTCGGCGCTGCGCAGCGTCGTCGGCGCGATCGCCAGCACCAGCAGGCCGGTGTCGTGCTCGTGGTCGGCGACGCCGGACAGCACGCCGGCGAGGACCTCGACCAGCAGCGTCAGCCCGGCCGCTTCCGCGCCGGGGCGGTCCATGTCGAAGACGAACTCGGGGTACGCGCCGCCCGGCGCGGCCATGCCCAGCGGGTTCATCGGCTGGCCGGGCTCGCCGCCCGCGGCCAGCACCAGCCCGATCATGGCGTGCGGCAGCGCGCGGGCGGCGTGGTGGCCGGCCCGGCCGAACGGCCCGATGCCGCGCAGCGAGACGAGCCCGACGCCGAAGCGGCCGGCCCGCGTCACCGCCCGGTCCATGGCGTCGCCGACGGCCCAGAGCCCGGGCGCGCGGCGGTAGTCGAGCAGTGCGGCGGCCCCGCGGTCGGCGATCATCAGCGGCTCGGCGTGCGGCACGACGAGCCCGGTCTTCAGCAGCGGCAGGTGGACGCGGGTCAGGTCGGCGACCCCGGTCTCCGGCGAGCCGGTGAGGTCGCCGTGGCAGAGCGCTTCGGCGGCGATCCGGGCGCGGGTTTCGGGGAGACCGTGCGCGGCGAACACGTGGGCCACGAGGGTGACCAGTTCGTCGGCCCGCACGCGGGGCCAGGCCTGTTCCGGGATCGGGGTTTCCGGGAGTTCTTCTTCGAGGACGCCGGGTTCGGGGCGGGCGGAGCGGAACGGGCGCGGTCTGAGAGGCACTTCCCCGACCTTGCCCAGCGCCGCCGCGGGCGTCAACGACGACGGCCCCGGCCTACCCGACCGTGTGATCGAGTGGTCCGCAGCGACGTACCCTGGGCGGCATGTGCCGAAACATCACCACCCTGCGGGGGCTGCAACCGGCCGCGACGGGCGAGGAGATCGAGGCCGCGGCCCGCCAGTACGTCCGCAAGGTCACCGGCGTGCAGTCGCTGTCGCCCGCCACCCGCGAGCCGTTCGAGGCGGCGGTCGCGGAAATCACCCGGATCACCGCGCAGCTGCTGGAGGAGCTGCCCGAGCGCCGCCAGCCGCCGGCGACCGTGCCGCCGCTGCGCCGTCCGGAGGTGCAAGCGCGGATCGCCGCGAAGGCGTTGCGCCAGCCCTGAATCAGCGCACGGGCTGGGCGTAACCCCGCTCGCCGGTGTGGTCGGCTCTGTCGTCCTTCGACACGCTGTAGAGCCGGATCTCGGTGCCGTCGGGGTCGTTGAAGCGGACCATCCAGCCGGTGGTGGCTTCGATCAGCGGCGGGTGCTCGACGCCGAGCTCGTCCAGCCGCGCGAGCCACGCCTCGGCGGCCGCGCGGTCGGCGATCGAGAAGCAGACCGGGTCGAACCCGGCCAGCCCGGCGGCGGCCGTCCCCTGCACGCGCAACGCCACCGGCACGCCGTCGACGCTCCCGGCCACGCCGCGCACGACGCCGTCGGCGTCCGGGAACTCGTGGGTGACGTCGAGCCCCAGCACGCGCTCGTACCACGCGCGGCTGCGCGCCAGGTCGCTCACCGGGAACTTGACGTGGTGGAAGCCTTCGATCTTCGCGGTCATCGCCGCCCCTCTCGCCTCGCCGGCCTGGAGCGTAGCGCCGGCCGCCGGAAATCGTCGGTCCCCGTCGTTAGGCTGCCCGCATGGGCGGACAAGCACTGGTTTTGGGCGGCGGCGGGGTCGCCGGGATCGCATGGACGACGGGGTTGCTGGTGGGGCTGGCCGAGCACGGTCAGGACCTGACGGGCGCGGACCTGCTCGTCGGGACGTCGGCGGGGTCGGTCGTGGCCGCGCAGGTGGCGAGCGGCCGTCCGCTGGCCGAGCTGTACGCGCGCCAGGCCGATCCGGCCCTGCAGACGCCGGAGATCCCGGCCGAGATCGACTTCGAGAAGTTCGCCGCCGACTTCGGCGGCGCGGTCACCGGCGCGAGCGACCCGGCCGAGGTGCGCCGGGCGGTCGGGAAGCTGGCCTTGGCGGCCGAAACGGTGTCCGAGGCGGATCGCCGCGCGGTGATCTCGGCGCGGCTGCCGGTGCACGAGTGGCCGGCACAGCGCCTCGTGATCGTGGGCGTGGACGCGGAGACCGGCGAGCCGCGGCGGTTCGACCGCGAGTCCGGCGTCCCGCTGGTCGACGCGGTGGCGGCGAGCTGCGCGGTCCCCGGCGTCTGGCCGGCGGTGACCATCGGCGGCCGCCGGTACGTCGACGGCGGCGTCCGCTCGGCGGAGAACGCCGACTACGCGGCCGGCTTCCAGCGCGTGACCGTGGTTTCGCCGTTGGGGGCGGACGCCCCGCTGCCGATGGAGAAGCCACTGCTGGAGGTGCTGGAGGACCTGCGCACGGCGGGCGCGCAGGTCGCGCTGATCACGCCGGACGAGGCGTCGAAGGCAGCGGTCGGCGAGAACCCGCTGGACCCGGCCACGCGCACGCCGGCCGCCGAAGCGGGGCGCGCGCAAGGTGCCGCGCTCACGCTGACCTGGTCCTGAGCGGCCGGGCCGGCACCAGCAGGCCGGCGATGCCGAGCAGCAGCCCGCCGCCCGCGACGGCGAAGATCCAGGTGCCCGGCAGCCGGGCTTCGCCGGCGGTGTCGGTCGCCATCTCGGCCCTGCCAGGCCAGTGGCGCACCTCGAGGCGGCTGCCCCGGACGTAGCCGCGACCGGTGCGGACGCGGGTGTGGCGGTCGTAGCTCGTGGGGGTCTGCACGTCCATGAGCCGGCCGTCGACGCGCGCGACGACCCGGCCCACGTCGACCACGCGTTCCACGGTCGCCGGGGCCACCACCGAACCGGCCCGCTCCCGCAGCGTGGCCGCGAGGAAGACCAGGTCGCCGAAGGACACCAGCGCGAGCGCCAGGCAGGCCATCGAGAACGCCGTCACCGGCGCACCCCGGGTGCCCGGCTCCCAGCCGGGGCCGTCCGGGTCCCATCGCGTGCGCATGCCGTGAGCACGCCGGAGGCGCGGCCCGGGTTGCCTCGGGCCGTCGGCTACGCTCGTGGTGCGAGGTAGCGTGTCCGAGCGGCCGAAGGAACATGTCTTGAAAACATGCGAGGGGGCAACCTCTCCGTGGGTTCGAATCCCACCGCTACCGCACTGAGAACCCGGGCGCCCGCCGCGCCCGGGTTCAGTTTTCCGGCTCCAGCAGGTGCGCCTGCACGCGCTCGAACGCCGCGGCGATCGTCGCCTGCTCCTCGGGGCTCAGCAGGTCGATGAGGTGCTCGCGCACGCCCTCCACGTGCGTCGGCGCCGCCTTCTCCAGCAGCGCCAGGCCCTCGTCGGTCGCCTCCGTGATCACACCGCGCTTGTCCTCCGGGTCACGCGCCCGCCGGACCAGGCCCGCCTCCTCCAGCTTGGCCACCTGGTGCGACAGCTTGCTCTTCGTCGACCCCATGTACATCGCCAGCTCGGACATCCGCATCCGGCGGCCGGGCTGCGACTGCAGGCAGACGAGCACTTCATAGTCGGTCAGCGACACCTCGTGCCGTTCGGCCAGCTCGCGGTGCAGCCGCTGCCGCAGCAGGAGGGTGGACACGACGTAGGAGCGCCACGCCGCCATCTCGGCATCGTTCAACCACCGCACCGCACGCTCCTCGGCCATAAGGCAGCGTAGAACGCTGATCAACGAACCGCGCGCTCCGACGCCGATCCGTCGGCCGGTGAAAACCCCGGCGCAACATCGCCCGAAGGTGGGGTTACGAAAAGGTTGAGACTCGGCCGGGAAAGGCGCATTCTGCTTGTCGGTGGACGGTCGGTCAGGGTAGACGGCGCGGCTCTCCGCCAGGAGAGGTCAGGTGGTTGTGTGGCGGGTGATTCTCGCGGTTGACCGCCAGCTGCGTCCCCGCGACCGGAACGGACACCTACCGGTTCGGCCGCGATTGTGAACAGCCGAGAGCGGGCTTCCATGCGTATCACGCATACGGCGTCGGTCGGGCCTGGCTCCGGTCACGGCCTCGGAAGCCGTGATGACAGCGCCTGAACGCCGGCCCAGGAAGCGGCCAACCGCTCGACCAAAGACATACCTCGGTACAAGCCTGGGTGCGCCCGTCAGCGCGACGGCCGCACCCAGGCTCGTTAACATTTGCGGGTGAGATTCGACGACGACGCCGGTCTGGACGCCTCCGAAGTCCAGGACCTGCGCGGAAGCGGTGGAGGCGGCGGCGGGATCGGCGGCCGCGTGGCGCTCGGCGGCGGTGGGCTCGGGATCGTCGGCGTGATCATCTACTTCGTGCTGTCCCAGCTGGGCGGGGTCAGCACCGGCGGCAGCGGCCTGAGCGGCGGGCTCGGCAGCGTCGGGTCCGGCCAGCAGGTCGACAACTCGAAGCTCGCCGGCGAGTGCAAGACCGGGGCCGACGCCAACAAGAACCACGACTGCGCGATCGTCGCGGTCGTGAACTCCGTCCAGGACTACTGGGCGCAGCAGTTCGCCCGCTCCGGCTCGACGTACCAGAAGGCCCCGACGAAGTTCTTCAACGGCGGCGTGCGCACCGGCTGCGGCAGCGCCACCTCCGACACCGGCCCGTTCTACTGCCCGGCCGACTCGGACGTCTACATCGACCTGTCCTTCTTCGACGAGCTGAAGACCCGCTTCGGCGCGCAGGGCGGGCTCTTCACCGAGGCGTACGTGCTCGCCCACGAGTACGGCCACCACGTGCAGAACCTGCTCGGCACCTCCCGCAAGGGCACCGGCACCGGCCCGACGTCCGGTTCGGTGCGGCTGGAGCTGCAGGCCGACTGCTACGCCGGCGTCTGGGCCAACCACGCCTCGACGACGCCGACCGAGAGCGGCAAGCCGCTGATCACCGACGTCACCCAGGACGACGTCAACTCCGCGCTGGACACCGCGTCCCGCATCGGCGACGACTACATCCAGGAGAACCTCGGCGGCGGCCAGGTGGACCGCTCGAAGTTCACCCACGGCACGTCCGCGCAGCGCAAGAAGTGGTTCACCACCGGCTTCCAGACCGGCGAACCCGCGCGCTGCGACACCTTCGGCACCAACAACCTGGGCTAGCAAGCGCCCCAATGTGGCATTGGTTGCGTCCAGCGCACCCAATGTGGCGTTCGGTGCGTCCAACGCACCGAACGCCCCCAA